>JBGPOB010000006.1:0-25959 GCA_041487815.1 Xanthobacteraceae bacterium
AGGCAGGCTTCCTCGATGACGATTCCCAGTTCCTCCTTCAGTTCGCGTATCAGCGTTTCTTCCGGTCGCTCCCCGGCTTCGACCTTGCCGCCGGGAAATTCCCAAAGTCCCGCCATCGGGCGGCCCTTCGGGCGTTGTGCGATCAGCACTCTGCCGTCGGGGTCGATGAGCGCGCAGGCGGAAACCAGCAGGACGTTTGCGCTCACGGCGCCGTCTCCCAGACTAAGAAGCGGATAGTAAATGTCGGATCAATCTGATGTCGTAATTGGATACCGTTTGGCGCCTGGTTAACAATTCATTAGGCTGGATCGTTGCGGACGGAGACGAACTGGCAACCCGACGAGCTGAAATGGTGCATGATCCTGTTCGAAAATTCTGCAACTTTTCGGGATCATGCCCTAGCTCCGGTAGTCGCCGTTGATGGCGACGTATTCCTTGGTCAGGTCGCAGGTCAGCACGCGATCGCGGCCCTTGCCGATGCCGAGCGCGACCTTGAGCGTGATGACAGGTTTCTTCATCGCCGCCGACACGGCCGCCTCGTCATAGCCGGGATCGCGCGCGCCTTTGTGGGCGACGCGGATGCCGCCAAACCAGATCGCGAGCTTGTCGCGATCGGCGGGCTCGCCGGCCTTGCCGACGGCCATGACCACGCGCCCCCAGTTGGCGTCCTCTCCGGCAATCGCCGTCTTCACCAGCGGCGAATTGGCGATCGAGCGCGCGATGGCGCGCGCGGAAGCCTTCGACACGGCGCCCTCGACGATCACTTCGACGAGTTTGCGAGCCCCTTCGCCGTCGCGCGCAATCTGCTCGGCAAGGTCGGCGAGCACGCCATGGAATGCCTTCGCAAATGCTTTCAGGCGCAGGTCGCCGGCGCGCGCGATCTTCGGCGCGCCAGCCGCCGCGGCGGCGCCGGTCGCAAACACGAGCAGGGTGTCCGATGTGGAAGTATCTCCATCCACGGTCACCGCGTTGAGGGTGTCATCGACGCATTGTCTGAGCAGCCCCTGCAACGCCGCCTGGGTCAGGGGCGCATCGGTGAATACAAACGCCAGCATGGTCGCCATATCCGGCGCGATCATGCCCGCGCCCTTGGCGATGCCATTGATGGTCACGGTCGCCTTGCCGAGCTTTGCCGTCGCAGTCGCGAGCTTCGGAAACGTGTCCGTGGTCATGATCGCCTTGGCGGCCGCAAGCCAGTAGTCGGCGCGGGCGTCGGCCACAAGGCCGTCCATGACGCCGTTGAATTGGCTGGCGTTGAGCGGCTCGCCGATGACGCCGGTGGAGGCCAGAAAAACCTCGTTCGGCCGGCAGCCGGCGGCCTTTGAAGCAAGCCGCGCGGTGAATTCCGTCGTGGCGCGGCCGCTCTTGCCGGTAAACGCATTGGCGTTGCCGGAATTGACCACCAGCGCGCGCGCGACACCCCGCGGGAGCTTCGCGCGGCACCAGTCGACCGGTGCCGACGGGCATTTCGATTTCGTCAGCACGCCGGCAATTGATGTTCCGGGATCGAACAGCGCCAGCAGCACATCGGTGCGGCCCGCATACTTGATGCCGGCGGCGGCGGTCGCCAGCCGGACGCCGGCAATTGCCGGCATATGGGGGACGGTTTTGGGGGCGAGGGGGGAAACTTGGGTGGACATTCGAGCAGCTCAACGTTCGTTTTTCGTCATCGGGCCGCGCGCGGTCGTGCGTCCTGGTGAGCGGGATGAGGAGGCGCATGCTCGCCTAGGCGAGGTCGCCGGGACAAGCCCGGCGACGACAGGATGCATTATTTCTTTGTGGGCGCGTTCGCCGCCGGTGGCACGGCCGGCGGCGGGGCCGCCGCCGCCGCTGGCGCAGGCGCACTCGCGCGTTCGATCTTCGCGCTCGAGCGGAGCTTGGCGACGAGATCGCTCTGCGCCTTGCGCGCGACGAACGATTCGAGCTGGCCTCTGACCTGCTCAAACGCGGGCACCGGCTTTGTGCGGCGGTCTTCGACCTTGATGATGTGCCAACCGAACTGCGATTTCACCGGATCGGAAACCTTGCCCTTTTCGAGCTTGAAGGCGGCTTCGGAAAATTCCGGCACCATCTGCTCCTTGGTGAAATAGCCGAGATCGCCGCCGCTCTCCTTGGCGCCGGGCTCGATCGATTTCTTCTTCGCGACCTCGGCGAAATCCGCGCCCCCCTTGATCTCCGCCGCGATGGCCTTGGCGTCGTCTTCCTTCTCGACCAGGATGTGGCGCGCGTGGACTTCTTCATCGGGCGTCATTTGCTTGACGGCGTCGTCGTAGACCTTGTGCATCGCCTCATCGGTCACGGCCTTCAGCGCAAGCTGCCGCAGCAACAGATCCATCAGCACCTTGCTCCGCATCATTGCAAAGCGGCGCTTGAAATCATCGGAGCCGCTCATGCCCTGCAGTTCCGCGTCCTGCGCGATCACGATCATGTCGATGAGATAGGCGGTCAGGTATTCGCGCTTGGCATCGCCGGTAACGCCCGCAGGCAGACTGCCGCCGATGTCTTCCTCGGCGATCGCCAGATCGCTCTGGCGGATTTCGGCGCCATTGACCTTGGCGATCACGGGATCGGGCGCCTGCGCGCGCGCGGCGGCGGCCGAGCTGGCGAGGACGCATGCCGCGAACACGGCGCGGGCAAACGGCGTCAGTCGAGAGGACCAAAACATGCAGAATCCTTATCGCGGGAACAAAGGCGGAAGTGGCGCGACACTCGCGCACCGCCCGCGACTTGGCAATCTCGAACTCGACTAATTTTAATCACGATCATGCGCCCGAAACTCATGCCGAAGACATCCAGCCAAGACCGGCGTCATGGTCGGCAAGGCGGCAATTGACAACCCCGGGACCCCCCCCTATCTCTCGCCGGAGTCACGGGCTTGCCGGGGCCCGGTCTTTGCGCCTCGTTTTAGCCCGAAAGAGCTTTTTGGGTGGCCAGTGTGCTGGATTTGAAGTTCCTGCCGTCATCGCGGCCGGCGCGCCGCAGGAACTTCAAATCCAAAACCACACTGGAATCATAAAGTTGCTAATGTCGCGTTGATTCAAAAGTTCGCGTCAGGGCTTTGCTACGGGTTCTTGCGAACTTTGCCATCGCGATGCTAGCCGGATAGCGAATTGCGACCGGCCGCGGGCCCGGCGTGTGGCGCAGAAAGGATCGCTGAATGTTCGGTGGCGTCGCACGCAAGCTGTTCGGCTCGTCGAACGACCGTCGAATCCGCAGTTACCAGCTGCGCGTTGACGCGATCAACGCGATGGAGAAAGAGCTTGAAGGGCTCACCGACGAGGCGCTGCGCGCGCGCACGGCGGAATTCCGCAAGCAGATCGAAGACGGCAAGGACATCGACGAGCTGTTGGTGCCGGCGTTCGCCACCGTCCGCGAAGCCTCAAAGCGCACGCTCGGCCAGCGTCATTTCGACGTCCAACTCATCGGCGGCATGGTGCTGCATGAGGGCCGGGTCGCTGAAATGAAAACCGGCGAAGGCAAGACCTTGGTCGCGACGCTGCCGGTCTATCTCAATGCATTGACCACCCGCGGCGTCCACGTCGTCACCGTCAACGATTATCTCGCCCGCCGCGACGCCGAATGGATGGGACAGATTTACACGTTTCTCGGCCTCACCGTCGGCGTGATCGTGCATGGCATCGACGACGAGGAACGCAAGAAGCAGTACGACTGCGACGTTACCTACGCGACCAATAACGAACTGGGGTTCGACTATCTGCGCGACAACATGAAGTATCGCATGGAGGACATGGTCCAGCGCAGCCATGCCTACGCGATTGTCGACGAAGTCGACTCCATCCTGATCGACGAGGCGCGCACGCCGCTCATTATCTCCGGGCCGCTCGACGATCGTTCCGATTTCTACAACACCATCGATACCTACATTCCCAATCTCGAAAAGGCCGACTTCGAGCTCGACGAAAAGCAGCGCACGGTAACGCTGTCGGAAGCCGGCATGGAAAAGATGGAATCCACGCTGCGCGCCGCCGGACTGCTCAAGGGCGATTCCCTCTACGACGTCGAAAACGTCTCGACCGTGCACCACGTCAATCAGGCGTTGCGCGCGCATAAGCTGTTCACGCGCGACAAGGACTACATCGTGCGTAACGGCGAGGTGGTGATCATCGACGAATTCACCGGCCGCATGATGCCGGGGCGGCGCTATTCGGAGGGCTTGCACCAGGCGCTGGAAGCCAAGGAGAGCCAGCCGATCCAGCCCGAAAACCAGACGCTCGCCTCGATCACGTTCCAGAACTACTTCCGGATGTATGAAAAGCTCGCCGGCATGACCGGCACCGCGCTCACCGAAGCCGACGAGCTGCTCGACATCTACAACCTCGAAGTGCTCGAAATCCCGACCAACATGCCGCTGATCCGCATCGACGACGACGACGAGGTCTATCGCACCGCCGCCGAGAAATACCGCGCGATCCTCGGCCTTATCGAGGATTGCAAGACGCGCGGCCAGCCGGTGCTGGTCGGTACCACGTCGATCGAAAAGTCCGAAAGTCTCGCCGAAATGCTGCGCAAGGCCGGCTGGGAGCAGCACGACTTCGCCGATCCCAACGCGTTCGCCGCTCTCTACTCCGGCGACGAAGGCGCAACGAAGGTCAAGGTCTTTGCTATTCTCAACGCGCGTTACCACGAGCAGGAAGCCTACATCGTGTCGCAAGCCGGTGTGCCCGGCGCGATCACGATCGCCACCAACATGGCCGGCCGCGGTACCGACATTCAGCTTGGCGGCAACGCCGACATGCGCATCCGGCAGGAATTGGTGGACATCAACGATTGGACCGAGCGCGACAAAGATCCACGCGCAGCCAACATCCGCGCGCAGGTGGCGCGCCTGAAGGACAAGGCGCTGGCGGCGGGCGGCCTCTACGTGCTCGGCACCGAACGCCACGAGAGCCGCCGCATTGATAACCAATTGCGCGGTCGTTCCGGCCGCCAGGGCGACCCCGGCCACTCGAAATTTTTTCTGTCGCTCGAAGACGATCTGATGCGCATCTTCGGTTCGGATCGGCTCGACGGCATGCTGCAAAAGCTCGGCCTGAAGGAAGACGAGGCCATCGTCCATCCCTGGATCAACAAGGCGCTGGAGAAGGCGCAGCAAAAGGTCGAAGCGCGCAACTTCGACATCCGCAAGAACCTGCTCAAGTTCGACAATGTGATGAACGACCAGCGCAAGGTCATCTTTGACCAGCGCATCGAGTGGATGAAGGACGAGGTGGCGGAAATCGTCGCCGACATGCGTCATACCGTGATCGACGACCTCGTCGCCAAGCACGTGCCGGAGAACGCTTACCCCGAGCAGTGGGACGCCAAGGGTTTGCGCGAGGAATTAAAGCGGGTGTTCGATCTCGATCTGCCGACCGACGAGTGGGCGAAAGAAGAAGGTATCGCCGACGAGGAATTGTTCGCGCGCATTGAGCGGCGCGCCGACGAGCATATGGCCGCCAAAGTCGCGCGCTGGGGTCCGGAGGTCGTGCGCTATGTCGAGAAGTCGATCCTTTTGCAAACGCTCGATCATCTCTGGCGCGAGCATCTCCTCATGCTCGAGCACCTGCGCCAAGTGATCGGCCTGCGCGGTTACGGCCAGCGCGATCCGCTCAACGAATACAAGGCGGAGGCGTACAGTCTGTTCGAGGCGATGAGCCAGAACCTGCGCGAGGCGGTGACGGCGCAATTGATGCGGGTCGAGATCGTCCAGCAACCGCCGCCAGAGGAGCAGTCGTTGCCCTTCATGCAGGCCCATCACATCAATCCGGCGACGGGCGAGGACGAATTGGCCTACGCCGATGCCACGTTGGCGCCGCTGCTCGCCGGCAACGGTACCGGTGCAAGCGGCGCCGCCGAGCGCAATCCGAATGATCCAAAAACCTGGGGCAAGATCGGCCGCAACGAGACCTGTCCGTGCGGTTCAGGCAAGAAGTACAAGCACTGTCACGGCAGGTTCGCGTAAGCGCTCGGTTGCCGCGCGCCGCCGGTACCTGCCTTCTGCGCCAAGCATTTGCGGAATGACCGGTCGCGCTTGAGGCGCCATTCCCGGCGCATGGCTTGGCGCCGCGTCGCATGCCGCTCGGAATACAACAGCATCCACACCCGTCCGCGCGTCGAGCGTGCGCCGGTGCCGGCATTGTGCTGGGCGAGACGCCGGTCAACGTCAGTCGTCCAGCCGACGTAGGTCAGGTGCCGGTCGTTGCTGGAACACCCAAGGACGTAGACAAAGCAAGCCATTCAACTTTGCCTAGAGCACGGCTGATTCAGATGGTGTCACCTGGACCCGCTAACCTATTATTCTTGCGCATGATCGCATCGGAAAAATCTGCAACTTTTCCGGATCATGCTTTAGGACCAATCAAAAATTATAGCTTGATCGCAACCGCGCTTTGGCGGCGTCAGCATAAAGAATGGGCTTGCTAGCGCGCAGCGCCCCAGCGGGCGTCGAAGGTTGAGGTCGGCAGCGGTGCGATCGCGCCGTTGATGATGCCGTTGGAGGTCGCTGGATTGGTCGCGGGTGCGGCGGGTGGCGGCGCCTCGGCGACGCGCTGCTGGCTGGCGGGCGTGGGCTTGGATGCGGCAACGGATTGCGCGGTACTTGCGGGCCGGAAGATCGTCGTTGCCTTCGGGCGCGGCGTGGGCACCGGCTCGGCGGTCGGCGGCGAAGCCGCATCGGCATTGCGCAGGCCGAGAAACTTGCCGACGCGCTCGAGCATGTTGGGCTCGCTCGCTGTTGGCGTCGTTGATCGAGCGCGCGTCGCGCCGCCATCGGATGCAGTCGCCGCCGAAGCGGTCGTCGAATAGGACGCCGCTGTCACCACCGGCGCCTCAGTCGCGCCGACGCTCGCCGTGACGACGTCGGCTGGCTCGCCCGGCAGGCGCGGCGGATTGACGTTGTTACCCATCGCGCCAGGCTGCGCGCCCACCACTTTGGCGTCGCTGAACATGCCTGCGAGCAGATTCTTCGGCTTGAGCTTGGCAAGGAAGGTCGGGTGCATGCCGCCGTCGGCGCCGGTGCGGATCGGGGCGGTCGGCGTGCCGCGCGCGACGTACTCCGCGTATTGGTGCGCGTCATCGGCCTCGCGCGCCTTGATCCGTTCCGCGACTTCGGGCGCCACCTGATAGGCGGGGCATCGCCCGCGCGCATTGAAATTCAACGGCGTTCCATTCGGGGAATCGGCGTCGAACACGTAGTGCTTGTCGCAAACATCGATCCGTGGCTCCTCGCGCGTCACTTCGAAATGATCGTAGCCGCGCTTGATCATGCGCCAGAACGCCAGGTGCGGCGAGTTACGGTGCCTGGCCATGTTGAGCGGCGTCATCCGGAATGGATAGGCCTGCACCTGAAACGACTTTTGGCCGCCCTGGAAGGAGTCGCGGCCGAGCGCGAAAATCTCGCCGATCTGCTCGTCGGTCATCGCATAGCAGCCGCGCGAGGAACAATCGCCGTGCACCATCAGGAACGCGCCGGTGCGGTCGTTGGCCTTGTCGTAGGCGTTGGGGAAGCCGAGGTTGAAGGCAAGATAGTAGTTGGAATTCGGATTCATCAGGCCGGGCGTGATCTGGTAGAAGCCCTCGGGCGCCTGGCGGTCGCCTTCCTTGATCTTCGGCCCCAGATCTCCCGACCAGCGACAGATCGGGTAGGTTTTGAGGTGGGCGAAGCCGCCGGTGGTGTCCTTCTTCCAGACTTCGAGTTCCGCCTCTTCCTTGAAGATACGCACGAGCATCGGCGATTCGGTTGGCATATTCTTGCGCTGAAGCTCCGTCAGCATGTCCTGCGACAGCGGCTTGAGCGCGCGGCCGGGAATCTCGCTCATGCCGTCGGTGTTGCAGCCGGCAAGCGCCAACGCTGCCACAATCGCAGCCGGCGCCATGAATGCGCGGATGGTACGCAGACTGCGGTTCAAGAAAGGCTCCCCACCGGATCCATAATCCCCGAACGTTGTCAGATCGTTATCCTTAAGATGTGGTCTAAGCAAGGCATCCCGCCGTGCTCCCCGAGCAGACCACGCGCATGGTGAACGAATGGTAAACCCTTGGCAAGGCTGGCGTCTTGGCCCCGGCCCGAAGCCCACCGCCGGATGCCCGGATCGAACGCCGTGACGCGCGTCTAATGATCCTATGCGAGGCCGCTGCGCCCGATGTTGAGGAACTTTTCGCGCCGCTGACGCCGCACGGTGTCGCGGCTCAGGCTGCGCAATTCGCCGAGCGCCCTGTCGATGGCCTTGCCGGTCGCGGCGATGGCTGCCGCCGGATCGCGATGCGCGCCGCCGGACGGCTCCGGAATGATCTCGTCGACGATGCCGAGCCGGGTCATGTCCTCGGCGGTAATCTTCATGCTGGTAGCGGCGTCCTGCGCCTTGGCGGTGTCGCGCCACAGGATTGAGGCTGCGCCTTCCGGCGAAATCACGCTGTAGATCGCGTGTTCGAGCATCAGCACGCGGTTTGCGGTCGCCAGCGCGATGGCGCCGCCGGAGCCGCCTTCGCCCAGCACCACCGCGACATTGGGAATACCGAGATTGAGACAGGTTTGCGTCGAACGCGCGATCGCTTCGGCCTGGCCGCGTTCTTCGGCGCCAATGCCCGGATAGGCGCCCGCCGTATCAACCAGGGCAATGACGGGAATGTCAAAACGGTCCGCCATTTCCATCAGCCGCACCGCCTTGCGATAGCCTTCAGGCCGCGCCATGCCGAAATTGTGCTTGAGGCGCGCCTCGGTGTTCGAACCCTTTTCGTGACCGATCAGGCACACGCTCTCGCCGTGGAAGCGGCCAAAGCCGCCGACGATGGCGTCGTCTTCGCCGAACTTACGATCCCCGGCGAGCGGCACGAACTCGGTCAGCAGGCCGGCGACGAAGTCGAGGCAGTGCGGCCGTTGCGGATGGCGCGCCACCTGCGTCTTCTGCCAGGGCGTCAGCGCCGCGTAGATTTCGACGAGCGCATCTGCCGCCTTGGCCTCGAGCCGGGCGATTTCCTCGCCGATCGCGGCCGAATCCCCGGTGTCAGTCAGCGCGCGCAGTTCTGCGACCTTGGCTTCGAGCTCGGCGACTGGCTTTTCAAAGTCTAGATAGCTGCGCATCGCTTAGAAAACAACGCGGAGCCCGCGCGGAAGTCAAGCAAGCAGCGCCGGCCTACGGAGCGCATTCAGCAAAAGTGAAATCCGGTTTTGCGTCCGAATGCGCTCTAACTTTATATTTGACGCATTTTCTGACGGCGAACCGGTATCCACTTCGCCTGAAAATGCTCTAGGAATTCGACGGCGCGAGGCCTTTACGAACCGACCGGCAACCGCACTGACGCCGGCCGGCGGCGTAGTCGCTGCAACGCCCACGCAAAAATGGCCGGGGCGATGCCCCGGCCATTGCGTGCAGCGATCTAGGCGCCGGCTATTTGGCGACGTGCAGCTTCGCCAGCTTGGTGCCGATCTGGTTGAAGACCGTCAGGATCTGATTCGCCTGCGTGATCTTGAAGTAATAGCTCGGATCGGTGGCGCAGGCCTTCAGCAGCGGCTCCGAACCCTGCATCACCAGGATCGTGTAGATTTGGATGCCGGCAGCCTTGGCGTTGGTACACGCGAGCGACATGCGGGCATCGATCTGCGCCTGGTTCGAGGTGAAGCGATTTTGCGTGTTGTCACCGTCGGTCAGGAAGATGATGACCTTGTTGTAGACATACGGCGACGGTTCCGGCGGTGCATTGAGCGGCGAATTCTGCGTCAGCGAGTGCCAGCCCCACTCCAGGCCGATGGTTGTATTAGTGTTGCCGTTCGGTTGCATCGTGTCGATTCTGGCCTTGAGCGCCGTCCAGTTGTAGCTGAGCGGCATCAACTCCGTCCCGCAATTTGCATACGCCTCGGCCGGAAACAGCGTGGCGACGTTGCCGGCCACCGGCGGTGTGTTGGTGGTGTCGTTGGGCTGGTTGCGGTCCATCACGCAGCCGGTCCAGTTGGCGTGATTGCTGGACGTCCAGACGCCGCCGGCGTTCTGGCACCTCTTCTTCTTGGAGTTGCTGGCCGGGTTGTTACTATAGCTCTTGGAGCAACTGCCCTGGTTTTCGTTCCAGTGGTCCGAAGAGTTATTGGCTGCGTCCGTCCAACCGACCCAGCTCGCCGCGACGTTGCCGGTGCCGACGTTGACGTCCTTGGCGAACGGCACGATCGAGATGTAAACATCGCCATTCACGGTCGCTGCGGCCGAAAGCTGATCGATCAGCGCCTTCGACGCGTTTTTCAGCGCCGTCATCTTGCTGAATTGGGCCATCGATCCGGTGTTGTCGAGTGCGAGCGCGACCCGCAGGCGGGTGTTGCCCCACGAGGTCGTCGAGCTGGTCGAAACCGCCAGGCTCTCCACGCCAAACCCATGCAGGCTCATCAGCGTCGTCTTGACGTTGGTTTCGGCGGTGAGGGTCAGCTGCGGACCGTTGGTGTTGGAGTAACTCGCGTGCAACGTGACGCCGGTCGTATCCGGCCGGTTGAACAGCGCGTTGAAATAGTTGGTGGCGTCGGTCTCGAGCTGCGACGGCGTCATCGTCGCGGCCTTCGAGGCCATGGCCAGCGCGGTGGAATCGAGCACCGACTGAATCGCCGACTTGACGGCGCTGGCGCGGCTGTAGTCGACCGCGGTGCCGATCATGCCAAGAAGCGGCAGCAGTGACATCGCGAACATTGGCGCAATATTACCGCGCCGATCATCCAGCAAACGACGAACATAACGAACGAACATCGGATGGCTCCGTCATCTGGACCGTGCGTCTCTCGTCGCTGGTGCGGACGGACCACGGCTGTCGACGGCGGATACTAGGAAGGTCACCTTTAAATACGGTACACCGAATTGCGTAAAATCGGGGGGCTGCCGTTAACCAGCAGCGCCGCGCATGCGTCCGCAACGATTTGTTTTTGCTCGATTTGCGGCGCGAGCATGGTTTCAATGCCGGTCACTTGCGCGGGTCGGCCAATGGGTGCAGGTCGCGCACCATGCTTTTCAGCCGTTCCTCCAGGACATGGGTGTAAATTTGCGTCGTGGAAATATCGGCATGGCCCAAAAGCGTCTGCACGACGCGCAGGTCGGCGCCGTTTTGAAGTAGGTGGCTTGCGAACGCATGGCGCAAGACGTGCGGGCTGACGCGCGTTGGCGCGAGCCCCGCTGCCGCCGCGATCTCTTTTAGCTCGCGCGCGGCATGTTGGCGCGTCAGGTGGCCGCTCTCACCGAAGGAGGGAAACAGCCATTTCGACGGCGCTTCGGCGCCGCCCGCCGCCAGTAGCGCTAGATACTCGCGCATGGCCGCGCGCGCCGGCGCGCCGAGCGGAACCAGCCGCTCGCGTCCGCCCTTGCCGCGGATCACCAGCATGCGCTCGTCGCGGCGCGCGGCCGCGGCCGGCAATGCGATGAGCTCGGAAATCCTCAAGCCCGTGGCGTACAGCACTTCGATGAGGCAGATGAGCCGCATGGCGCGCTTGCGCTCGCCGCCTTCGGCGCTGGCCAATTGCGCGCGCGCGCTTTTCAATAGCCGGTCGACCTCTTTGATCGACAACACCTTCGGCAGCGTGCGGCCGCGTCGCGGTCCTTCGATCACCGCGGCCGGGTTGTCGGTGCGATGGCCCTCCGCGTAGAGAAAGCGATAGAACTGTCGGATCGCCGACAACCGGCGCCCAACCGATGCCGCGCTCATGCGCCGCCCGGCAAGCGCGCCAAGGTAGCCGCGCAACTCTTCGGTCGTTGTGTTCGCAATGTCGCGGCCCGCTTTGGCGAGATACTGCGACAGGTCGGCGAGGTCGCGCGCATAGGCGTCGAGCGTGTTTCGGCTGGCGCCGCGCTCTGCGGCCAGCATGTCGAAAAACAATTCCGGCAGGCCCCTGGCGGCTTTTCCTCTGCGAACACCACGCGCCATCGCCTCACCGCTGCTTGTAGAATCGGTCCGACGGGATCGTAACGGTAATTTCGCGCGGTTTCGGGTTCGTCAGGTTGGCGAGCGCGAAAATCACCCCGTAGCCGATACCGCAAATAACCGCGACAACGATGAGAAGCCGGAAAAGGCTCGGCATGGCAATGGCCCGTGCGCTGAGTAGGGCCGGGTACGATCATTAGGTCGGCGTGGCAAGGGGTCACAAGGGGTCAGTTGTATCGCAACGGGGATTGTGTGACTTTGGCTTGGTGTGTCGCGATTCCAAATTTCACACCGTCGTGCAGCATGCTCCGAAGTGAACATTGGAATCAAATCGACACTGGCAACGATATGATTCTAGTGTGGTTTTGGATTTGAAGTTGCTGCGGCGAACCGGCCGTGGTCATTACCGGAACTTCAAATCGACCGCGCCAGAACCGGAACCATGCAGAATGTCAGAATCGCCGCAATTGGCCGATCAGGTGGCCAATAAAGCGCCCGCCGCCCGCTTCGATGCCGCCGGGATCCTCGCGGCGCTGGGGTCACGCAGCATCGTGCTCGTGGGCATGATGGGCGCCGGCAAGTCGTCGATCGGGCGCCGGCTGGCGGCGGACCTTGGCGTCGCCTTTATCGATGCCGACGGCGAGATCGAAAAGGCGGCGGGCATGTCGATTCCCGACATATTTGAATCGCAGGGGGAAACGTATTTCCGCGCCGGCGAGTCCCGCGTCATTGCGCGCCTGCTCGACCGCGGTCCGCAAGTGCTCGCAACTGGGGGCGGCGCGTTCATGAACGAGCAGACGCGCGCGACCATTCGCGCCCGCGGACTGTCGGTTTGGCTTAAGGCCGACCTCGACGTCCTCATGCGCCGGGTCAGGCGGCGCGCCGACCGCCCGTTGCTCAAAGAGGGCGATCCGGCCGCGACGCTGGAGCGGCTGATGCGGGAACGCGATCCATTCTATGCAGAAGCGGACATCACCGTCCTCTCGCGCGATGTCGCCCACGAAGCGATTGTCGCCGAAATCATGGCTGCGCTTGCCGGCAAGCTCGGCATCGCCGCGCCGGGAGGCCTTGCGTGACAGCGCCGCCGCGGCCGGGCGAACCCGTCATCGTCAAGGTGGCGCTGGACCGGCGCGCCTATGACATCGTGATCGGACGCGGGATTTTGTCTTCGCTCGGGCATCGGACGGCGGCGCTGAAGCCCGGTGCGCGCGCCGCGGTGATCACCGACGAGAACGTTGGCCGCCTGCATCTTGCGGCAGCGCGTTCATCGCTGCGTGCCGCCAGGGTGGAGCCGGTTGAAATCGTCGTACCGCCCGGAGAAGCATCGAAAGGTTTTGCAAGCTTTGAGCGCGTCTGCGAGGCGCTGATCGCGGCGCGCATCGAGCGCGGCGACGTCGTGGTTGCGTTCGGTGGCGGCGTCGTCGGCGATCTCGCGGGATTTTCCGCGGCGGTCGTGCGCCGCGGCATCGACTATATCCAGGTGCCGACGTCGCTTCTGGCGCAGGTCGATTCGTCCGTCGGCGGCAAGACCGCGATCGATTCCAGCCAGGGAAAAAATCTCGTCGGTGCGTTCTATCAGCCGATTCTTGTGGTCGCCGACACGGCGTTGCTCGATACGCTGCCCGCCCGCGAGTTCCGCGCGGGCTATGCCGAGGTCGCCAAATACGGGCTCCTTGGCGACGCGGCATTCTTCGGCTGGCTCGAAGCCAACGCCAAGGACATATTCGCCGGCGGCAGCGCGCGCGAGCATGCGATTGCCACAAGCTGCCGGATGAAGGCCGAAATTGTCGCGCGCGACGAGCGCGAAACCGGCGATCGTGCGCTTCTCAATCTCGGCCATACCTTCGGCCATGCGCTGGAAGCGGCGGCGGGATTTTCCGACCGTCTGCTGCACGGCGAAGCCATCGCGATCGGCATGGCGTTGGCGTTGGAATTTTCCGCGCGCCATCAACTGATGCCGATGGCGGACGCCGAGCGCGCGATCCACCATCTCGCGGCCGTCGGTCTGCCGACAAGAATGCGGGATGTACCGGGCGACGTGCTTGGCATCGAAGCGCTGATGAACCTCATCGCACAGGACAAGAAAGTCAGACGCGGCAAGCTGACGTTCATCCTCGCGCGCGGCATCGGCGCGGCCTTTGTCGCGCCGGATGTCGATGCCGCCGATGTGTGCACGTTCCTCGCCTCGAAATACGCCTAGGGTGTGATCCCGAAAAAGCCTGCCCCCGGACTTGTTCCGGGGGTTGCAAGACTTTCCCGCCTTCGCGAAGCCCGCTTCCGCCTTCGCTAAAGCTTCGGCGGACGGGTCGGCGGGCGAAGCGAGGTCGGATTAAGGTCACACCCAATATCAATATGTTAGTAGGATAGAGCGATCTAATCGGGTTGATCAGACTCTGGTGCAATGTCCGAAGATCTTTTGACCATCATCGCCATTGTTGTCTGCCTGCTGGTCTCGTTCTTTTTTTCCGGCAGCGAGACCGCGCTCACGGTCTCCTCGCGCGCCGCCATGCTGCGGCTCGAAAGGCAGGGCGGCAACAACGCGGGCATCGTCAACCAGCTGCTGGCGGCGCGCGAGCAGCTCATCGGCGCGCTGTTGATCGGCAACAACGTCGCCAACATTGCAAGCTCCGCGCTGGCGACCGGATTGTTCCTGGCGTGGTTCGGCGACATTGGCGTGTTCTACGCCACGGCAGTGATGACCGTCATCGTCGTCGTGTTCTGCGAGGTTGTGCCGAAGACCGCGGCGTTCAGCGAACCCGATCGCTTCGCGCTGCTGGTGGCGAAGCCCATGCGCGCCGTGGTGCGGTTCCTCGGACCCGTGCTGCTGTTCATTGAGTGGCTGGCTTCGCGCATGCTTTCACTCGTCGGCTTCAAGGTCGGCGAGGGCGAGCCGATCCTGTCGGGCCACGAGGAATTGCGCGGCACCGTCGATCTCTTGCACCAGGAAGGCAGCGTCGAGAAGCACGACCGCGACATGTTCGGCGGTCTGCTCGACCTGCGCAACCTCACCGTCGGCGACGTCATGATCCACCGCACCGAGATGATCTCGTTCAATGCCGACGATCCGCCCGCGCAGATCGTCGACACGATTCTCAACGGGCCGGTCACGCGCGTACCGCTCTGGCGCGGCACGCCCGAGAACATCATCGGCATCGTCCATGCGCGCGACATTCTGCGCGGGATGCAGCAGGCAGGCGGCGATGCCGCCAAGATAGACCTCGCGGCCATCGCCATGCCGCCCTGGTTCGTGCCCGAGATTCGGCCGTTGCCCGAACAACTGGCGGCTTTCCGGCGCCGCAAGACGCCGTTTGCGCTGGTGGTCGACGAATACGGCGAAGTGCAGGGCATCGTCACGCTCGAAGACATTCTCGAGGAAATCGTCGGCGACATCGCCGACGAGCACGAGGTCGATCTGCCGGGCGTGCGGCCGCAGCCGGACGGCTCGGTGACGGTCGACGGTTCGGTGCCGATCCGCGACCTCAACCGGGCAATGGACTGGCACCTGCCCGACGGCGTTGCGACCACGATCGCCGGTCTCATGATCCACGAGGCGCGCTCGATCCCGGAGCCGGGGCAGAGCTTCACGTTTCACGGCTTCCGATTCAGCGTGCTGCGCAAGAGCCGCAATCGCATCACCTCGCTGCGCATTTCACCGATCGCGCGCAAGGGCGCGGCGGCCTGAGATTCGAGGCGTGAACGCTTAAGCGCGCTTTGGGAGCGGCTCGGAGGGGTGCGCTGGTGGATTTGGACTGTGTCGCCTGCATGCCAGCGACGGCGTCAGGCTTTTAATCGCGTTACCTCAGTTCGCCTTGTGCTTCTTCATCGCGTCGACAAGGCTATTCCAGACCTGGTCCGGGTCATTGCCCGCCTTGCGGACGCTGTCGGCCCATTCCTTCTTGGGTACGTCGGCCGCGGCGAGCAAATCCGCTCTGAACTTGTCCGCCACCGGATAGACGACGTGACCGGACTTGGTCGCGAGCGTGGTGCGGCCCTGTCCCTCCTGCTTGTTCCAGGCCTCCATGAAACGAGCGGACCATTGCGGCGTGCAATGGTCGTCGATCACCTTCTTCTGCGCGGCGGAGAGCTTGTTATAGGAGCTCCTGTTGAACATCAGTTCGAAGGCGTTGCCGCCGATCGGCAAATCCATGTGATAGTTGACCAGGCTGTCGATGCCGAAAATGATCAGCGATTGCCACGGGAATGTAATGGCCTCGGCAACGCCCTTTTCGATGGCGTCGCGCGCCTGTGTCGCCGGGATGGGAATGATGACCGATCCGAGATTGGAAAAGTAGCGCGCCTGCGTCGCATTCGGCGTGCGCATTTTCAGACCTCTGAAGTCCTCGATCGACTTGAGTTCCTTTTTGGAATGGATTTCGGACGGGAACAGCACCTGCGTCTGGCACAACTTGACATCCTTCATCTCCTTTTCCGCGTATTGCGCGTACCATTCGTGAAGCGCCAGCGTAGCTTGCTGCGGATCGGAGTACAGTAATGGCATTTCAATGGCCTGAATGATGGGGAAACGGCCGGGCTGGAAGCTGACGTTGGCCCAGGAAATGTCGGCGACGCCGTCGCGCGCGATGTCGTAGTGGTCGGCGGGAGCGCCGAGCTGGCCCGCCGGGTATACCTGAATCTTGATCGACCCGCCGCTGGCCTTCTCGATCGCGCCGGTCCAGTCCGGCACCGAGATCGTGGACATCGGGTGCGCCGGCGGCGACCAGTGGCTGAAGCGCAAGGTCACCTGCGGGTCTTGCGCTTGCGCCGCACCCGGCGCGAATGCGGCCGCGAGTGCCGCCAGCGCCAAGCCCGTGGAATATCCGCATCTGCGTCCCGTCATGGCGTTCTCCCATCCTCAGTTTCGGCGCCCGAAATTGGCACCGCATTCTTATCAGTGCAGCCCATCAACTTGTGAGCGCGCCCGGAAGCGTCGGCGCCGGCTTGACCTCGATGATCTTGCGCAGCGAATCGAGCGCGCCGCCGACATGGTAGTCCTTGTCTTCCAGGGCTTTGATGCCGACCATCGCCGCCTCGGGATAATCCTTGAACGCCTGTTTTACCTGCGCGATTGCCTCCAGCACCACCTTGTCGTCGCCGATATGGTTTGCGAGCAGCAGCGCGAACGCGGCGAGCGCACTGTGCGCGGCGGTGTCGCTCAGGCCCTCGGCAAGCGAGAGCAAGGCCTCGTAAAAATCATCGGGCGCCTGCAAGCGCAGCTCGGAACGCAAAGAGGTCATGTTCGTCTCCTCATGCGGTTTCGCCAAGCGACCGGCGCACGGCGCGGCGGACCTTGTCGGCGTCGAGTGCTCGCCAGCGGGCGGCGACGTGCTGGTCCGGCCGGAACAGGTAGCAACTCCCGGGCGAGACATCATAGCGTTTGCGGATCAAGCCGTCCCGGTCGTGCAGCGTCGCGTTCCGTCCGGCTTGGCCGCCAGCGGCAGCCGCCACGATCAGCGATCGCACCGGGATTGCGTCGCGCGACAGTAAATCCAGCGCCGCCAGCGTGTCGCTCGAGATGTCCTCTGCCTTGTCGGCGTAGACCAGCACCTGAAAATCGCCGGTGAGATATTGGATCAGCCAGTCGTTCGCGCCATTCACAGGCGCGTCGACCGCGGCGTTGCCCGGCGTGATCGACGTCTCCCAGGAGTCGGCGTCGGGGGTGAGCAGCCACGAGCCGCGCAGGCTGGGCGCGACTGACAGCCGGCCGGTGTTGATCAATACCTTGGCGAACGGATGCTTCGGCGCCAGCGCCAGAACCGCGTTGCGGACGGCGAGCGAATGCGATCCGGTTGGGTTGATGAATTCGGCGGCGCGGCGCGAGAGCTGAATGTTCTCATCGGCCACCGGCGCGCGCTCGTCGTGGTAGCTGTCGATCAGGCGTTCGGATGCCTTGCCCTGGATGACATGGGCGATCTTCCAAACCAGGTTGTCGACGTCCTGGATCGCGGAATTGCCACCGCGCCCGCCGCCGAACGGCGAGAGCTGGTGCGCCGCATCGCCCGCGAACAGTACGCGGCCAACGCGAAAGTTCTTCACGCGGCGTACTTCGAACGAATAGATCGACGCAAACTGCGTTTCGAACGGCACCTCGGGGCCGAACATCGTCTCCAGCCGCTTGTTCACGCGCTCCGGCAGACATTCGACGACGGGATCGTCGTCCGGCCCGAGCTGCCAGTCCACGCGCCAGATCGAATCCGGCTGCTGGTGCATCAGCGAAATATTGCTCTTGTCGAAAGTGGGATCGAACCAAAACATGCGCTGCGGCGGAAATTTGAACACCATTTTCACGTCGCAGATCACGAAATTCTCGACAAACTTGTCGCCTTCGAACGCAATGTTCAGCGCCTTGCGCATGGTCGAGCGCACGCCGTCGCACGCGATCACCCAATCGGCTTCGATGGCGTAGTTGCCTTGCGGGGTCTCGACCGTCAGATGCGCGGTCTTCTCGCCGTTCTTGATGTCGGCGACGCGGTTGGACCAGCGCACGTCGACATGCGCGAAGTCCCTGGCGCGCTCCACCAGGATCGATTCGACGTAATACTGCGGCAGGCACAGAAAGGCCTGATACTTTTCGGCGCCTTCCGGAAGGACATCGAACGAATAAAGAATTTTGTCCCGGATCAGCGTGTTGCCCTTCGACCAGGAGATGCCTTTCGGAATCATGCGCTCGCTGATGCCAAGGCGCGTCGCGATCTCCATCGTACGCTTGCCTTGCGCAATGGAGCGGCTGCCAAGGCTGACGGTATTGTTGTCGTCGAGCAGCACGCAGGGGATGCCGCGCACGCCAAGGTCGACCGCGGCCGTGAGGCCCGCGAGACCGCCGCCGACAATGACGACCTTGTGGCGCCCAACGCGGTTGTCGCGTAATTCGGGCGGCGGCAGGAACGGGTAAGTAGGATATTCGAAATTTCCGGAGCGAAGCTTGCCGCCGGGACGCAGGCGCAAACCGCTCGGATCGGCGCGATATTCCGTATACGCCGCTGGCTCTGCCACCGTTTCCGCTCCCGCAGCTTTCTTACTATTGTTGTGACCGAATTCTAGACCTGAATTTGACCGTGATTGCCCGTGCACCGTTGAATGAGTGTGAATGTTCGCGTTTTTTCGGCCTTACTTCAAGTCACAGGCGAGCCGGACGATCCCAGCGATTGAGCCGCACTGCCTTGCCAGCGCAACCGGACACAAGCATCTTAGCGCGCGAGGTCGAATGCTGTTTACCGCAGAACCCCACCGGCTCGCCGGCACCGGAAGCACTTCCCTATGAACGTCGTCGAACCCATTCTTTTTCAAGCAAGGCATAATCCGCCGGCCCCTGCCATGTGCGCGCCGGGCGCGACGCTTGACATTATCAGCTACGGCCGACTTGAGCGCTTCATCAACAACATTGGCCACGCTGCGCTCTCGCTGGGTTTACAGCACGGCAACGTCGTCGCGATTCAGGTCAAGAACCACAACTTTCATGCTTCCATCGTGCTCGCATTGGCAAACATCGGGATCGCAACGCTGTCGGTCCGTGAGCCGGCATTTCCGGCAGGGCTGCGGATCGATGCGTTCATCACCGACGAGCCGCCCAATCCGGGGAAGCTTGGAAGCGTAAAGATCGTTCACGCCGATCTCGCCTGGACCGAAGGAGAAGGCCGGCCTATCGATGCTCGCCACCTCTACCGCGGGCATGGCGACGCCGTCTGCCGAATCTCGACGACGTCAGGATCGACCGGCGAGGCGAAAGCGGTGGCCTTCAGCCATCACATGCAGTCCGCACGACTGGCCCGCTATAATCACGCCTATGGCGCCCGCTTTCCGGACTGCGCGCGTTTTTTCTGCGACCTCGGACTTCCTTCAAGCGTGGGGTTTCGCCATTTGCTCTACATCCTCTCTCGCGGCGGGACGATGTTTTTTCCCGGCGCAGAGCCGATGGACACGCTGCAAACCTTCGAGTTGTACAAGGTGCAGGGGCTGATCGCCTCGCCCGGCGGCCTCAGCGGCTTCCTGAAATTTTATGAGGAGAACAGCGCATTCCACAGCAACTTTGAAATCGTCATTGCAACCGGAAGCCCGTTGCCGGCAACGCTGTCCCAGCGCGTGCGCGCGGGCCTGTGCTCCAATCTCGTCTACTATTACGGAACGACCGAAACCGGGACCGTGTCATCCGCGCCGGCACATGCACTGACGGAAATTCCTGGAGCGGTCGGGTACGTGGCGCCCGGCGTTACGGCGGAGATTATCGACGGTTCCGGGCAGCCGTGCCGGGCCGGCAGCGAAGGCGTGCTGCGCGTCCGCAGCCCGGTCAACGTCGATGGATATCTCGGTGACGTTGAACTGTCGTCGCGGCTGTTTCGCGACGGGTGCTTCTACACCGGCGATACCGGCTATCTCAGGACCGATGGCATGCTGGTGATAACCGGGCGGGAGAAGGATGTCCTGAATCTCGGCGGCGACAAAGTAAAGCCGCAGATCATCGAAGAGGTGGTGACCGCGTTTGGCGCGATCGGGCAGGCGGCCGTTTTCACCGTACCGAATGCACTCGGCGTCGAGGAGGTCTGGGCACTAATTGTGCCGAACGCCGCGGTCGATGAAAAATCGCTGCGCGCGCATTGTGAGCGCAGTCTTCCTGTCGGGTGCGTTCCGGCTCGGTTCGTGTCCGTCGAACGGCTGCCGCGCAATGAAAACGGCAAGATTGAGCGGCATCGACTGGCCGAGGCGGCAAACGCGCCCGGCGCCGGATAGCGGGATGTTGTAATCTGGCAACGTCCTCCCGAAAACAGCCATACTTTATCGCGGTGAACGATTGGCGTCACCGCTCTGCGATGGTAGTTTGAACGAGATTCCCCGAGTTGGGCACGATGAAATCAAGATTTCTGGCAACAGTTTCCGCGCTCGCCCTGAGCTGCGGCGCGCAGGCGGCTGATTTGCCGGTCAAGGCGCCAATCGCGTTGGCCGACCCGCCGATGAATTGGACCGGCTGGTATGCCGGCCTTCAAGGCGGCTTTGCCCGCGATGCAGGGGGCTTTCAGGATCCCGACGGCCTCTACACCGCTGGATTTGCGCCGCGCAATTTCGGCACCCGGCATACGGGCGGCATTCTTGGCGGCCACGTCGGCTACAACTGGCAAAACGCGCGCTTTGTCTACGGCTTCGAAGCCGATGCAAGCGGACTTTGGGGCAACGCGAGAACGGCCGCGTTGCCTGCCTTTCCTGCGCAGTCACCGATAAGTTTTGACGTCGATTGGCTCGCGACGTTTCGCGGGCGCGCGGGCTTCACCTTGGATCCCGCAACGCTTGTCTATGTCACCGGTGGCGTGGCGTTCGGCCATGTGAACAACAGCGCGGCGTTGTTCAGCGGGAGCAATATATTGCAGGGCGTCATCAGCAATGACGAGACGAGAACCGGCTGGGTCATCGGCGCCGGCATCGAGCGCATGTTCAATGCGCGCTGGACGGCGCGCGCTGAGGTTCGCTACGTCGATCTGGGAAGCGGCACTGCGACCGCGTTCTGTCCGGACGCGACGCCCTGCACGGGTTACCGCGGCGAGTTTTCAAACCAGTTGCTAATGGGACTCGTCGGCGTGTCGCTGAAGTTCTGACACGGCCGGCGCAACGCCTAAACGCGCACGCCGCCGACAGCATTGCCATCATCAAGATCGTTTCGATGTGGATTTGCCGGCGCTACGATTTGTCCGGCCCTCGGGCCGCGGCTTAAGGCGGCGCCTGCTGTTGCTCGCCCGGCGCGCTGGCATGGATCGCCAGCGCGTGCACGCCGCCCTTGAGTTCCGCCGCGAGCAATTCGTTGATCATGCGGTGGCGTTCGAGCCTGGTCTTGCCCGTGAACGCTTGCGCCACGATATGCACACGGAAGTGCGTCTCGCCGCCGGGGCGATGACCGGCATGGCCTACATGTTTGTGCGACTCGTCCACGACCTCCAGGCTTGCGGGCGTGAACGTCTTGGCAAGCTTGCCGGTGATAATGTCGCGCATCGACATGGTGGTTGAGTTAGCGCCGCGCCGCGATGGCCGTCAATGCTCGGCGTGGCGGGCGCCGGCGCGATCACGCGGGATCGAATTTTTTTCTGTCGCATTCGGGTCGAACTTTGATGATTTGCTTGCAACCCCTGCCTATTGCTTCGCATAATGTCCGGTTATGAAATTTGACTCGCCCTTTTTCGACCGCATTCGCGTCAAGCCGGAAAACGACCGCCGGCGTCGCGCGGAAGAGCCCAGCTGCGAGTGGCCCGGCTGCGACCACGCGGCGACCCATCGCGCGCCGAAGGGGCGCGGCAAGGAACGCGAATACTGGCGTTTCTGCCTCGATCACGTGCGCGACTACAATCACTCGTACAATTTCTTCAAGGACATGCCCGACGAGGCGGTGGCCAGCTACCAGAAGGACGCGTTGACCGGGCATCGCCCGACCTGGAGGCTGGGAGCGATCGGCGGCAAAGGCCGCAGCGCGCGCGTCGACCGCGGGCCATTGGCGGGCGCAAGCAGTGCGCATGATCCGTTCGGCGTGTTCGGCGAATTCGGTGCCGCGCGCCAGCGCGCGCGGGCGCCCGAGCGGCCGGGCCGCACCGTCCACAACGCGGCGCGCAAGGCGATCGATGCGCTCGGGCTTGAAATCGAGGCCACCAAGGCCGAAATCAAGGCCCGATTCAAGGAACTGGTGAAGCGTCACCACCCCGACGCCAATGGCGGCGACCGCGCCTCCGAGGACAAGCTGCGCGAGATCATCGTTGCCTATAACTATCTGAAATCGGCGGGCTTTTGCTGATTTCAGCGGCGGCTTTCGCAGCCGCACAGGTTTCTGCTAGGTTGCCGCAATAATCCGACCCGCAACCGAGCGCGGTCAGCAAAAGTGGTCACCGGTTTTGTGTCCGACCGCGCTCTAACTAAATGACTTGGCGCGCAATCCGGGCGGCTGACCGGTAACCACTCAGCCTGATTGCGCGCTGCACCGATTCGCGCCTCGGACGATCTTCGAGGCCGTGGAGGATCAATGACGACCGCACCTGAAACCGTTTCCGGCCTGCCGGACATGAAGGTCTCGATCCGCCAGGTGTTCGGGTTCGACAGCGACATGGAAGTGCCGGCCTATTCGGAGGCCAACGAATACGTGCCCGATTTCGACGCCGACTACCGATTCGATAGGCCGACGACGCTCGCCATTCTCGCTGGCTTCGCCAAGAACCGCCGCGTCATCGTCACCGGCTATCACGGCACCGGCAAGTCGACCCACATCGAGCAGGTCGCGGCACGGCTCAACTGGCCGCTGGTGCGCGTCAACCTCGACAGCCATATCAGCCGCATCGACCTCATCGGCAAGGATGCGATCGTCATCAAGGAAGGCAAGCAGGTCACCGAGTTCCGCGACGGCATCCTGCCGTGGGCCTATCAGCACAATGTCGCGCTCTGCTTCGACGAATACGACGCCGGCCGCCCGGACGTGATGTTCGTCATTCAGCGCGTGCTGGAATCCTCGGGCCGGCTCACGCTCCTCGACCAGAACCGGGTGATCCGTCCGCATCCCTCGTTCCGGCTGTTCGCGACCGCCAATACGATCGGGCTCGGCGACACATCGGGCCTCTATCACGGCACCCAGCAGATCAACCAGGCGCAGATGGACCGCTGGTCGATCGTGACCACGCTCAACTATCTGCCGCATGACAACGAGGTCGAGATCGTACTGGCCAAGGCCAAGCACTACCGCACCGACGCCGGCCGCGACATCGTCTCCAAGATGGTGCGCGTCGCCGATCTCACGCGCAACGCCTTCATCAACGGCGATCTCTCCACCGTGATGAGTCCGCGCACCGTGATCACCTGGGCCGAGAACGCCGACATATTCAAGGACATCGGCTTCGCGTTCCGCGTCACGTTCCTCAACAAATGCGACGAACTCGAGCGGCCGATCGTCGCCGAATTTTATCAGCGTTGCTTCGGCCAGGAATTGCCGGAGAGTTCGGTGAACGTGGCGCTGAGCTGAGTTTTCTTTCTTCCCCTCTCCCTCAAGGGGAGAGGGTTACCGAGTGTGTGGCCCGAGAACCATGGCCTCCAACGTCAAGCCCAAGACCCCGGCCAAGGAAGCGCCGACCGAGCCGTTCAAGCGCGCGGTCACCGGCTGCCTGCGCGCGATCGCGCGCGCGCCGGAACTCGAGGTGGCCTTTGCGGCGGAACGGCCGGGTCTGTTCGGCGGCAAGGCCCGGCTACCGGAACCGCCGCGCAGAATCACGCGCGAGGACGCCGCGATCGTGCGCGGCCATGCCGATTCCATCGCGCTGCGCATGGCCTGTCACGACGCCGGCATCCACCGCAAGCTCGTCCCCGGCAAGCAACAGGCGCGCGCGGTATTCGAGGCGGTTGAGCAGGCGCGCGTGGAGGCGATCGGCGCACGCCGCATGCACGGCGTCGCGCAAAATCTTTCCGCCATGCTCGACGACAAGTTCCATCGCGGCAAGTACGACGAGGTTTCCGATCGCGCCGACGCGCCGATCGAGGACGCCATCGCGATGCTGGTGCGCGAGCGGCTCACCGGCCTTACGCCCCCGCCGGCGGCGAAGAAGCTCGTGGAATTGTGGCGCACGTTCATCGAGGAGCGGGCCGGCGGCGAACTCGACCGCCTGGGGAAATTCATCGAGGACCAGCGCCGTTTCGGCGACGCCGTGCACGACCTGCTCGAATCGCTCGAAATGGGCGACGACCGCGCCCGCGATCAGGACGACGACAGTGACGAGGACGAAGGCAAGGACGGCAAAGACGACGAGGGCCAGGACGGCGAGGCCTCGGAGACGGAGGATTCCGACCGCACCAGCGTCGAGGACGCACAAGCCTCCGCCGACGAAATGCCCGACAGCGACGAGGAGGCGACCGACGCACCCGCCTCCGACATGCCGGAAGACGCCGAGATGGGCGATCAGGACACCTCGGCGCAGCCCTGGCGCCCGCGCCAGCGCGGCATCAACGAGCCGCGCGGGCCGGACTATAAGCCGTTCACGCCGAAATTCGACGAGACCGTCGGCGCCGAGGATCTGTGCGAGCCGGAGGAACTCGACCGGCTACGCGGCTACCTCGACAAGCAACTTGCGAACTTGCAGGGGGTCGTGTCGCGGCTCGCCAACCGGCTGCAACGCCGGCTGATGGCGCAACAGAACCGCTCGTGGGAATTCGACCTCGAAGAGGGCCTGCTGGACCCGGCGCGGCTGTCGCGCGTCGTCATCGATCCGCTGCATCCGTTGTCGTTCAAGTGGGAAAAGGACACGACGTTCCGCGACACCGTCGTGACGCTCCTGCTCGACAATTCCGGCTCGATGCGCGGGCGCCCGATCACGGTCGCGGCGACCTGCGCGGACATTCTGGCGCGTACGCTCGAGCGTTGCGGCGTCAAGGTAGAAATTCTCGGCTTCACCACGCGGGCCTGGAAGGGCGGGCAATCGCGCGAGGCGTGGCTCGCCGCCGGCAAGCCGCCCAATCCCGGCCGGCTCAACGACCTGCGCCACATCATCTACAAGTCCGCCGACGCGCCGTGGCGGCGCGCGCGCAAGAATCTCGGCCTGATGATGCGCGAGGGCCTGCTCAAGGAAAACATCGACGGCGAGGCGCTCGATTGGGCGCACAAGCGCCTGCTGGCGCGCTCCGAACAGCGGAAAATCCTGATGATGATTTCCGACGGCGCGCCGGTCGACGATTCCACGCTCTCGGTCAACCCGGGCAATTATCTTGAACGGCACTTGCGCTGGGTCATCGAAGACATCGAGCTGCGCTCGCCGGTTGAGCTGATCGCCATCGGAATCGGCCACGATGTCACGCGCTACTACCGGCGCGCGGTGACGATCGTGGACGCCGAGGAACTCGGCGGCGCCATGACCGACAAACTCGCCGAACTGTTCGAAGAAAATGCACCGGCACCGCGTCGCGCGCCGGTACGCCGGCGGCGGCTCCTGCATTGATGGGCGCTTGGATTGCTGCTCGCGCCTGGATTGCTGCTCGCGCCTGGATTGCTGCGCGGACGCGGACGTTGGCGCGATACGCGCTTGCCACTGTGGCGCTGATGCTTCCGGCGCTGGCGCAGACGCCGCCGCCTGCCGCGTCGCG
>JBGPOB010000007.1:0-25951 GCA_041487815.1 Xanthobacteraceae bacterium
GTCGCCCGCATGCTCGCGGGTAAGCTCGACCCGGCGGATCCGGTGATAACGCGCGACCGCGGCCGCCTTGCCCGGATCCGCGCCCAGCGCGCTGCGGCGGCGCAATCCTATTTTTCCGCACACGCGGCGGAATGGGACCGCATCCGGCGCCTGCATGTCTCCGACGAAGCGGTGGAAACAGCGGTTGTGGCGGCGCTGGCGGAGCGTCCGTTCCGCTCGCTGCTTGATCTTGGAACCGGGACGGGGCGCATGCTGGAACTGCTCGGACCCGGCCTGGAGCGCGGTCTCGGCATCGATTTTTCACTCCATATGCTGGCGTTCGCGCGCGCCCGGCTGGACCAGCCTGGCCTGCGCCATTGCAGCGTGCGCCACGGCGATATCTACGACCTCAAACTGCTGCGGGACTCCTTTGATGTCGTGATCGTGCATCAGGTCCTGCACTTTCTCGACGATGGCGCGCGCGCGTTACGCGAGGCGGCGCGGGCGCTGCGGCCGCAGGGCCGGCTGCTGGTCGTCGACTTCGCGCCGCACGATCTCGAATTCCTGCGCGATGAGCACGCCCATCGCCGGCTCGGTTTTGCGGCCGAAGTCGTCACCCAATGGCTGGAAGCGGCGGGGCTTGAGGTCGTCAGTTACCGTAGCCTGCCGCCCGAGGACGCCGAGACCGGGAAGATCGCGGTTTCGCTCTGGCTCGCCCGCGACCAACGGCTTCTGGTGGCCGGCTCCTCGCGCGAGGTTGCCTAGCGCGGGCGCAGTTTGCACGCCAAAACGCGCACACCGGGGAGGCGGACCTCCCCGGTGTGCGTTGTTCAGGCCGCCGCAGAAAGAGTTCGTCAGCAGCGTTGGTTCTGGGTTTCAGCAGAAACGTCGATGACCTTCACCTCAGAACGCTCCCATCAGTATGGCGCCGACAAACACGAAGGCGACCAATACGGCCAGGACATTCAGCTTCAAGGCGATATCCACGTTGTTCCCCTGGTTGCTGACACAGTCAGAAGATTAACAGAATGTCATATTGGCGACCCCCGGCGCAACCGCAAGGTCCACCGCCAGGTTCCCGGGCGCGGCGCCCGGTTGCGGTCAAGTTTCCGATATCTAATTGAATTTATTAAAGTAAAAAGTTCCAATCGCGATTCGCCATGGCCCCATGCACGGGCCGACGGGCGGACTCGCAAATTGGCTGTGGATAGCGGTAGCAGCGCCGAATCAGGCGTCCGCAACCGCACTTTCGACAAAATCGGCGGCTTGCAGCGCCGCCTTGTCGCGGCCAAAGCGGCCGACCACCTGGACGCCGAGCGGCATTCCGGCGCCGTCCGTCATGCCGGGGACGTTGATGCAGGGCGCGCCCAGCAAGGTCCATAGCCGGTTGAAGGTCGCCTCGCCGGTAGAGCCCAGTCCGTGCGGGGCCGCGCCCGGCGCCGACGGGGTCAACAGCAAATCGACATCCACCATCAGATCGGCAAACGCCTGGCGTGCCCGCTTGGCCGTGCGGCGGGCGTCGTCATAGGCCTCGGACGTAACCGCCGCCGCCTCGTCGAGCAGGGCCCGTAATTTAGGGGGCAGGCGTTCGCGATGCCGGTCATACTCGAACGCCAGCGCGCGCGCGGCCTCGTAGTTCTGAATCGTGCCGTGGATGCGGAACGCATCTTCCAGGATCGGGGGCAAGACGAGGTCGCGCAGCGTCGCGCCGGCTCTCTCTGCCGCGCGCGCGGCGCGTTCGAGCGCGTCTTGCATCGCGGCACTCGCCTGCGACCAGATATGGCTACGCACCAGCGCGATACGCGGGTGCGCCGGCGTGACGCCCGCAACGCGCAAATCGCGGCCGCTGATTGCGGCTGCCGCAAAGGCGGCGTCGGCGACGCTGGCGGCAAACACCCCGGCGGTATCGAGCGACCACGAAAAACATTTCATCCCGACCACCGGCAGCAGCCGATAGGATGGCTTGAACCCGGCGACGCCGCAGTATGCCGCCGGCCGAATCACCGAGCCGCCGGTTTGGCTGCCGAGCGCGATCGGCAACAGGCCGGCGGCGACGGCGGCGGCCGATCCCGACGATGACCCGCCTGGCGTGTGCGCCGGGTTGCGCGGGTTGCGCGTACCGGCCGGATCAAGGAACGCGAGTTCGGTCGAGACGGTCTTGCCCAGCACAAGGCCGCCCGCGCGCCGCGTCATCGCCACCAGCGCCGCATCCGATGCGGGGCGGTGACCGGCATAGAGCGAGGAGCCGTAGCAGGTCGGAAAATCGACGGTGTCGAAGATGTCCTTGAAGCCAACCGGCAGGCCGCGCAGGGGCAGGGAGCGCAGCGTTGCGGCTTCGGCGCGCGCGCGCCGCCGCGCGCCGTCGATATCGACGGCGGCGAATGCACCGATTTCGGATTCACGCGCCGCGATGGCATCGCCGCACAGGTCGATGACCGCGGCCGGCGTCAGGTCGCCGGAATCGATCTTTTGGGCGAGCGCGCGGGCGGACAACACGGCGGCGGTTACCCGACCTCGCCGACCACGCGGTCGGTCATGCGGCGCGCAAGCGGCATGAAGAAATAAGCCGTCGCCGCCGCGATCGGCCAGGCAAGCAGATAGGCTTTGAGCCACAGGTAGATGAAATCGCTGCGCAGGCCGAGGTTGATGAACGTCACCAGCAGCGTCACCATCAAAGCCATGGTGGCCGACATGATGATGGCCAGAACGAGCCGCTCCTTCCAGTGCATTGTCGGTCCCCCCGCGTTCTCACGCGACGAGGCCATCGGCGGATGATCCCGCGACAGCCTCGGCGCTCCCCGGCCTGACCGGAACGTTATTTCGTTTCGCCGACCCGCCCGCCCGAAGCCGGGCCGTCGCCCCGGCGAGGGCAGGTCGGATCATGACCCAATCTCATAGAGGAGCGTGCCATCGGAGGCAAAACCGGCAGCCGCTGTTGCCGATCGCACGCGAGATCAAGGCTCTTAACCATATTCCGATACGCCGCAAATCCGCCGCATGGCGTTGAAGACGCATTAATGTGCCCACTCGCATTTTGCGCCGATGGGCGGGGTCCGACTGTATTGGGTTGGGTTTGCCGCGCTCGCCGTGCTGGCGGGCTGCGGCCGCGGCTGGTTTGAAGAACGCGAACCATGGCGGCGCGACGCCGAGCAGCAGTGCCTCAAGTCCGGCGCAGTTAGGCAGGGCCCGGCCGTCACGCTGCTCAGGCCGATCGACGGGCCGGGCATGTGCGGCGCCGATTTTCCGCTCAAGGTTGCGGCGCTTGGCGACAGTCCGGTGCTGAGCTACACCGGCGAACTGCGGCCGCCCGGTTCGGTGCCTAACGCCGGCGCTCCAATTCCGCCGCCGTCGCAGCCTTATCCGCCTTTGTATCCGAGCGCTCCGGTGACGTCGTCGCCGCTGCCGCCGCAGTCTTACGACCCCGGTCGAACCGACCTGCAGACAAGTCGGGATGGCGCGTCGCCGCTCTCGCTTAACCCATCAGCTCCTGTTGATCCGCAAGGCGCCAATGACGGCGCGCCGCGCTACCTGCCATCCCGCGGGGCGCTGCCGGACAGAGCCGGCGATGGGGTGCAGCAGGGGTACCGCCCGCCCGGCGAACCCGACTTTGCCGATGATGATCCCGACGATGACATCGTGCATGAAGACGCGGCGCGCGCGCTGGGCGACAGCGATGCCTCACCGCGTGGCGAATACGATTTTCGCGATCGTGCGCGCGCGCAGCCCGTGCCGCGAGTGACCGCGCCGGCGCGGTCGCCACGCGCAATCCCGCAGCAGGTTCCGCTCGGTCCGCAGCGAATGCCGATCCAGACCACGGCCACGGTGACGCCGGCGGCGACGCTGGCGTGTCCGATCGTTTCCGCACTCGACCGCTGGATCGTCGACGCCGTGCAACCGGCGGCGCAGCGCTGGTTCAACCAGCCGGTCACGGAAATTCGTCAGATTTCGGCGT
Organism: Xanthobacteraceae bacterium; assembly: GCA_041487815.1. GTDB lineage: Bacteria > Pseudomonadota > Alphaproteobacteria > Rhizobiales > Xanthobacteraceae > CANJBX01. The sequence continues at coordinate 3,932 of JBGPOB010000007.1, forward strand.
ATTCGTGCCGCGGCATGAACGGGCAGGCGGGCGCGCGCATCTCCGAACACGCGTTCGGCAACGCCCTCGATGTTTCCGCGTTCACGCTCGCCGACGGGCGACAGATCACCGTCAAGAGTGGCTGGCGCGGCCTGCCGGAGGAGCAGGGATTCCTGCGCGACGTTCAGGCCGCGGCCTGCGCCCAGTTCACGACGGTGCTGGCGCCCGGTTCGAATGCCTATCACTACGACCATATCCACGTTGATTTGATGCGGCGGTCGAGCGGACGGACCATTTGCGAACCCGCCGCGGCCTTGGGCGCCGAAGTTGCCGCCCGCGCGGCGCGCGGCGGCAATGCTCTGGCGCGGCGAGACGACGGTCGCGAGCGGATGCAATCGAACCCGCCGTTCGACGCCCGCAACGATCCTTTCTCATGGCGCGGCACCGCGCGGGGCCGCGATGGGACGCCAACGGGATCGGTTACGGCAACGGGGAAGCGCCGCGTCATTTACGACCGGCGGCATGAACCGGTCGACGATGAAGATGCGCTGCAAGAGGATTGAATCGCTGGGTGCGTGGCTATGACGCGCTGATGACCGGCGAGACCGTGTTTGTCTCAGGCATCGCCATGTTTGCGAGCGCGCCCGTTGTGGGTCGCCTGATGAACAAGGTTGATCCGCGCCTGATGTTGCTGTTCGGATTTATAACGTTCGCGGCCGGTTCCTGGCAGATGACCTATGGCACCCAGGAGTTCGACTTTTGGGACCTGTTCATGCCGCAGATCCTGCGCGGCGTCGGGTTGATGTTCGCCATGGTGCCCGTCACCAACCTTGCGCTTGGTACGCTGCCGCCCGAACGGCTGAAGAACGCCTCCGGCCTCTTTAATCTCACGCGCAACCTCGGCGGCGCGGTCGGGCTCGCGGTGATCAACACGGTGCTCAATCATCGGATCGACCTGCATCTGGCGCGGCTGCACGAAGCGGTCAGCGGGGGTCGCCGCGGCGCGGTCGGAACCGCCTTCTTTACACTCCCTCTTTATAATTGCCGCGCCGAACCCAATATTCAGATACAGTCTGTGAAATAGGTCCATGCGCTGGACCTCCGGGAGGACAGGATGATTTCTATTAGCCGTGTCTTTGCAATGGTTTGCGTTGCCGGCTTGGCGACCGCGCTGATCGTTGGCAACGCCGACGCGCGTGGCGGCTTCGGCGGCAGTCGCGGATCGCGGACATTTACCGCGCCTGCGGCGACCAAGACGGCGCCCAATACCGCGGCGCCGATCCAGCGCACGGTGACCCAGCCTTCGACGCCGGCAGTCACGAGCCCGGCGGCGGCGGGTGGCGGCTTCTTCAACCGGCCCGGCGGGCTATTCGGTGGCGGTTTGATGGGTGGACTGGCGGCCGGATTTATCGGCGCCGGCTTGTTCGGCCTGTTGTTCGGCCATGGCTTCATGGGCGGGCTGGGCGGGTTCGCGTCGATCCTCGGCCTCATCTTGCAGGTCGGGCTGGTCGTTATCGTGGCGAGCCTTGCTTGGCGGTGGTGGCAGCGCCGCCAGCAGCCGGCGATGGCAGGCGGCCCGTCGTTGCGCGACGCGCAGCCCGACTACCGCGGCAACAGCGGCGGCGGTCTTGGCGGGGCGGCGAATGCCAGTGCCAAAAGCGGACCGTCCGACGAAATCGGCATCAAGCCGACCGACTACGACGCTTTCGAAGGGCTGTTGGGCGTCGTCCAGACCGCCTATGGCAACGAAGACGTCGCGGCGCTGAAGCAATACGCGACGCCGGAAATGGTGTCGTATTTCTCCAAGGACCTTTCCGGCAATGCCGGCCGCGGCGTCGTCAACCGCGTCTCCGACGTCAAGCTCTTGCAGGGCGACCTTGCCGAAGCGTGGCGCGAAGGCGCCAGCGAGTATGCGACCGTCGCGATGCGCTTTTCGCTGATCGACCAGACGATCGAGCGCGCCAGCGGCCGCGTCGTCGAGGGCGGCGCCGCGCCGCAGGAGGTCACCGAACTGTGGACGTTCGTGCGCCCGCGCGGCGGCAACTGGACGCTGTCGGCGATTCAGGCGGCGTAAATTTCGCACGCGAAATAACAACGGCGCGAGGCTTCGGCCTCGTGCTTTTTTTGTGCGGATGCGCTGGGGGTCAGGAACAGCGTCGCAACAGCGAAACTCGGCCGCCCATTTCGAACTGCAACTCGATATGATCGTTGTCGACCACCCGCAAAGTATAGGCGACGCGTCCGCGCTGGAGCATGTTGTAAAAATCATCGACCACGCGCCAGGTTCCAGTACCGGTCTGCGCCACTGAACGATTCCGATATTCCGGCGCGCCCGAGCCGGTGTCGTGGCGAAGCTCGCCGTCGAACCGCATGATGCGCAGCCCGCATTCCTTCGCCGCGCCCGCTTCGTTCGCGCGTTCGTAGGTCCAGGTGCCGGACACCGGAAAGGTTTCAGCGCGCGCGGCCGCGGTGGCGGCAATGATCGCAACTGCGGTCAGCGTGAAGACGGAGCGATTCGAAATCATCTGACAATCATAGCGCCATGGTCTGCGGATGTGCGCGTAATCAGACATCAAAATCGCCGGTAGCGTTAACTGGCGAGGTGAACAATCGATTCGTCATGCGCGGGCTTGTCCCGCGCATCCCGCGTAGGAAGGCCGCACCGTGCCACCCCGATCGGGAGAGCCGGGACAAGATTACAGCCGGGCCGGCCGCAGGCCGGTCCCGGTTGCCCAGCCGTGACAAAGCGGTGGATATGCTCAAAACGAAAACGGCGCCAACGCTTATCTGCCTGGCGCTTTGCCGTATCCGCCCGGCGTTGGGGTTTGGATGATCACCGCTTCGCCGGCATCGACGATCGTGGCGTCGCAGCCTTGCAGATCTTCGATTTTACCATTCCAACGCCGCACCGAATTCGCGCCGACTTGTCCGGCTTCGCCGCCGGCGAGACCGAACGGCCGCACCCGGCGATGCCCCGACAGGATCGTGCATTCCATCGCTTCCAAAAACCGGATGGTGCGGCGGACGCCGTCGCCGCCGTGCCAGCGGCCGCGCCCGCCGGAATTCTCGCGAATGTGGAAATCCTCGACCACGACCGGATAACGGAATTCGAGCACTTCGGGATCGGTCAGGCGCGTGTTGGTCATGTGCGTCTGCACCGCGTCGGCGCCGTCGAAGCCCGGGCCGGCCGGCGAGCCGGAGCAGATGGTTTCGTAGTATTGATAGCGCGCGTTGCCGAAATTGAGATTGTTCATGGTGCCTTGCGCGGCCGAAAGCGCGCCCAGCGCGCCGAACAGGCAGTTGGTCACCGCCTGCGAGGTCTCGACATTGCCGGCGACGACGGCTGCGGGATATTCCGGCGACAGCATCGAGCGTTGCGGGATGACGATGTTGATCGGGCGCAAGCAGCCGGCGTTCATCGGGATGTCGTCGTCGACCATGACGCGAAAGACATAGAGCACCGCGGCGCGCGCTACCGGCTCGGGTGCGTTGAAATTCGAAGCCTGCTGCGGCGACGTGCCGGTGAAATCGATCGTCGCCTCGCGCCTGGCCTTGTCCACAGTGATCTTCACCTTGATCACCGTGCCCTGATCCATCTCGTAGGAAAATTCCGCATCGTGCAGGCGGTCGATGACCCGCCGCACGCTCTCGGCGGCGTTGTCCTGCACATGCCCCATATAGGCCCGCACCACCGGCAGCGAGAATTGCGCCACCATCTTGCGCAGCTCCTGCGCGCCCTTTTCGTTAGCGGCGATCTGCGCTTTCAGGTCGTTGACGTTTTGCGTCACGTTGCGGACCGGGTAACGCCCGCCCGTCAGCAGGGCGTGCAGTTCCTGCTCGCGGAAATGGCCGCGGTCGACGAGCTTGAAGCCGTCGATATAGACGCCTTCCTGATCGATCGCGGTGGCGTTCGGCGACATCGAGCCGGGCGAGATGCCGCCGACGTCGGCATGATGCCCGCGCGCCGCGACCCAGAACAGGATTTCGCGCTGCATGTCGTCGAACACCGGCGTGCAGACGGTGATATCCGGCAGGTGCGTGCCGCCGTTGTAGGGCGCGTTGATGGCATAGACGTTGCCGGGCGCGATGCTGCCCCTGTTGTCGCGAATGACGGTTTCGACGGTGCGGTCCATGGAACCGAGGTGCACCGGGATATGCGGGGCGTTGGCGACCAGGGTGCCGTCGGCGGCGAATACCGCGCAGGAAAAATCCAGCCGTTCCTTGATGTTCACGGAATAGGCCGTATTCTGCAGCACGACACCCATCTGTTCGGCGATGGCCATGAACAAGTTGTTGAAGATTTCCAGCATTACCGGGTCGGCGTCGGTTCCGATGGCGTGCGCGCGCGCCATCGGCCGCGTCCGTTGCAGCACCAGATGGTTTTTCGCGGTGATCTCGGCGCGCCATTCGTCCTCGATGACGACGGTCTGGTGCGGCTCAATGACGATCGCGGGGCCGGCGATTGTGTGACCCGGCGCCAGCCGATCGCGGGTGAAGACCTTTGCATCGTGCCAGCGCCCGCGCGAATAGAACCGCGTCGTTTGCGCCGCTGCCGGCACGGCAGCCGTGGTCAACGCGAGCGCGGGTTCGGCAAAACTCGCGCCGCCGCCGATGGCCTCGACCGAGACCGCTTCGATCACGAGCTGTTTGGTTGCGTCGATAAAGCCGAAGCGGGCCTTGTGCGCGGCTTCGAAGGCGGACTTCATCTCGCCCGTTGCGGCGAGCTTGAGATGAGGCACCGCATGTTTGCTTCCCCGTTGCGGGGGAGGTGAAGCAGGAGAGATTGTTCCGGCGTTCACCACCAGCGCCGTGTCGGTGCCATCGTAGCGGATGTGCGCGCGCACGATGACGTTGATCTTGCCCGCCGGTATGCCTTGGCCGGCGACTTCCGCCTTCGCCGCGCGCGCGAGCACCGCGCCGATACGCTCGATGGCGGCGCGCGCTCGCTCGCCGAGCGCCTCCTCGATCGCCTGCTGGCGCGTCGCACGCACCGTCGCCAGTCCCATGCCGTAGGCCGAGAGCAGCGACGAATAGGGATGAATCAACACCGTCGTCATGCCGAGCGCGTCGGCCACGAGGCAGGCGTGCTGGCCGCCGGCGCCGCCAAAACAATTGAGCGTATAACGCGTCACGTCATAGCCGCGCTGCACTGAAATTTTCTTGATGGCGTTTGCCATGTTTTCGACCGCGATGCGGATGAAGCCGTCGGCGGCATCTTCCGGCGACCGACCGCCGCCGATTTCGCGCGCGAGCGCACGAAACGCGTCGCGCACGCCGGCGTCGTCGAGCGGCTCGCGCTGCGTCGGACCAAAAATCTTCGGGAAAAATTCCGGGATGAGTTTGCCCACCATGACGTTGGCATCCGTCACCGCGAGCGGCCCGCCGCGCCGGTAGCAGGTCGGACCTGGATTGGCCCCGGCGCTGTCGGGCCCGACGCGAAAGCGTGCGCCGTCAAAGTGCAGCACCGAGCCGCCACCGGCGGCGACCGTATGGATCAGCATCATCGGCGCGCGCATGCGCACGCCCGCGACCTCGGTTTCGAAGGCGCGCTCGTATTCACCATCGAAATGCGAGACGTCGGTCGAGGTTCCTCCCATGTCGAAGCCGATCAGGCGTTGAAAGCCGGCCGCGTGCCCGGTTTCAGCCATGCCGACCACGCCGCCGGCCGGGCCGGATAGCATCGCGTCCTTACCCTGGAACAGGCTTGCGGCGGTGAGGCCGCCCGACGACATCATGAACATCAGCCGCGCACCGGAGGCGCCGCCGCTCAGTTCGTCGCCGACCTGCACCACGTAGCGCCGCAGGATCGGCGAGAGATAAGCATCGACGACCGTCGTGTCGCCGCGGCCCACGAGCTTGATCAGCGGCGATATTTCATGGCTCACCGACACCTGGGCAAAGCCGAGTTCGCGCGCCAGCGCGGCGATTTGCTGCTCGTGCGCGGGATAGCGGTAGGCGTGCATGAATACGATTGCGACCGCGTTGATACCTTCGGCACGCGCTGCCGCCAATGCGGCGCGAGCCGCCGCCGGGTCAGCCGCGCGCTCGACGGTTCCATCGGCGCGCACGCGCTCGTCGATCTCGACAACCCGTTCGTAGAGCATCTCCGGCTTGACGATGTGCCGTGCAAAAATTTTCGGCCGCGCCTGGTATCCGATCCTGAGCGCGTCGCGGAACCCGCGCGTGACGAGCAAGAGCGTGCGTTCGCCCTTGCGCTCAAGGAGCGCATTGGTTGCAACCGTCGTTCCCATCTTGATCGCGCCAATATGCCCCGGTGGGATGGGTTCAGCGGGCGCGAGCGCCAACAATTCGCGAATGCCTTGCACCGCCGCGTCGCCGTAGGCCTCGGGATTGTCCGAGAGGAGCTTGCGCGCGACCAGCGCGCCGTCGGGCCGGCACCCGATCACATCCGTGAATGTGCCGCCGCGATCGATCCAGAAATCCCAGGTCTGTTCATTATTTCTGCGCGGCATCAGTCGGACCTACTCGCGTTCGCGGCAGGATGCGCGATTTTCTCGGCTGGCTCTAGCGCATGATCCGCGTACGCTGGCTGGCCACGGCCGGTCACACCACCGCGATTGCAAAACGCGCGCACAAAAATGGTGGGGGCCCGGCGGACGTTCCGCCGAGCCCCCTTATCGATCAGACGGCCTGTAAGCCGGGTTCTGTATGGCGCGGGCAAGCCCGCGCGTGACGGCCATTCCTCTGGGACGCCGGTCGCCCGGCGCCTCCAGCAACCTACCCGGACGGCAGGATCAGGACACCGATCCCGGCCCGCTCGCGCGGGCCGCGCCGCCCCTATTCGGTTTTGCTCCCGGTGGGGTTTGCCGTGCCGTTCCCGTTGCCGGGAACGCGGTGCGCTCTTACCGCACCGTTTCACCCTTGCCGCGGCAATACATTACGCGCCGCGGCGGTTTTACTTCTCTGTGGCACTTTCCCTAAGGTCACCCTCGCCGGACGTTATCCGGCACCGCATGTCCCTGGAGCCCGGACTTTCCTCTCCAGCCACCTTTCGGTGATTGCCGGAGCGGCCATCCAGCCGACTGACGCCATAGGGATGGGGTCGATGGGCGCCAACGTCAATAGCGGCGCGCGGGCATGGTTTCCGTCAGGTCAGCGCCGCACGCGCCGCCAGCAGGCGGCGCAACGTATCCGTCGTCGAGTGGTCGGCGACGCCGTCGACGCGCGCCGGCCGATAATGGCGCTGGAACGCCGTGACGGCAGCGGTCGTCTCCGCGTCATAGACGCCGGTAACGCCAAGACCGTATCCGAATTCGCTGAGCGCGCGCTGCAACTTGGCGACGACTTCGCTGCGGTCGCCGAGATTGAGCTCGGGACCGGCATGGATCGCCGTGGGATTAACCCACAATCCGACGCCGGCGGCGTTCAATCTGGCCCAGGGAAATTTCTCGCCCGGATCGTTCTTACGCGCCGGCGCGATATCGGAGTGCGCCAGGATACCTGCCGCGGCAATCGCGTTTCGCGCGGCGATGTCGCGGCAGAGCCGTACCACCGCATCGATCTGCGCATCCGGAAAATCCGCATAACCAAGCTCGTGGCCGGGATTGACGATTTCGACGCCGATCGAGCGTGAATTGACGTCGGTTTCACCTTGCCATGAAGACACGCCCGCGTGCCACGCGCGGCGTTGCTCGGGCACCAACTGGCAAACCGAGCCGTCTTCGAACACGACGTAGTGGCACGATACTTTCGAGGTGCGATCGCAGAGCCGCGCCAGGGCGAGATCGACGTTTGTCATGCCGGTATAGTGCAGAATGATCAGATCGATCGGCGCCCGCCGTTCGTCGTGATTGGGCGAAGCCACGACCCGCGCGGCAATGGCGCTATCCGCGGAGAAACTCGACATGCGGCGAACTTACGCCAATTCCGAACGCGGGCGCGAGAGGGGGCCGCCGTCATCCAGCAGATGCGCAATTGAATTTGCATAGTAGCGCAGAAGAAGTTCCTCGCGCGCGTCGCGGCGGTAGAGCCCGTCAGCTTCCTCGATTAGCCGCCGCAGGCGCAACATCCGCAGGCCGACCTCGATGGCGTAATCCTGGTCGGCGCGCGGGACATGAACATGGGCTCCGCGGGCTTCAAGCCGCTCGATCAACTCAACGACGCGCACCTTCAGATCGAGCGCCGAGCTCCAGGCATCGCCGCGCGCCAGCAGCACCGTCGCCACCAACGGAACCGGAAGCGCGGGCACCACGGCGCCGACCTTGTCCATCAGCAATTTGCCGAGGCTTTCGGTCTCCGCAAAGCGGCGCTCGACATCGAGCATGCGAAAATCGATCCCGCGCTCCGCGACATATGTGCGCAGCGACAATGGCCGTCCAAAGCTGACGCAGGCGTAGCCATAGCGATACCATCGTCCGCGCAGCCCCAGCATCAGGCTGCGCAGCAGGAACCTGGCAAAAATTCTCGGATTGAACCGATAGCGCGGCTTTTCGCCCTTTGTCGCGTCGGCCGTTGCGCTCTGGATGCGATCCTCGATGACGCGGTCGTAGTTGAGGCCAACGGGAACGAAGATGACGTCGCGCGCCGCCTTGGGGTCGAAGCCCGACACGATATAGCTCAGCAGCCCCAGTTTTGCCGGACGCAACCGCCCGTCGCGGGTCAACCCGCCTTCCGGAAACACGGCCTGCGCCAATCCGCCGGCGACCGCGAGGTGGACGTAGCGCGCCAGCACCTTGCGATAAAGCGGTTCGCGCGAGTCGCGGCGGACGAAATAGGCGCCCATCGAACGGATCAGGTTTTGCAGGAGCCACACGCGCGCCCATTCCCCGACCGCGTAACTGATCGCGGAACTCGTTGACACCATGAATGTCACCAGCACGTAATCCATATTCGAGCGGTGATTGATCACGAACACGACGGAAACATCCGGATCGACGCTCGTCATCGCCGCTTCGTCGATGTAGCCAAGTCGCACGCGGTAGAGAAACGTCGACAGACGGCGCGCCAGCCGCGTGCCGATGCCGAAATACGCGTAGGCGGAAAATGATGGAACGATCTCATTGGCGTAGCGGCGCGCGCGGCGCATCGCCATTTCGCGCGGGACGTTGTTGTCGCGCGCGTAATCTTCGGCTGCCTTGAGCACTTCGGGGTCGAATACGACTTGATCGATCAGCGCCCGCCGCTTGGCGAGCTTGAACGGCTGGATACGCAGTTTGAGCTTGGAATTGAGTTCCTCGATCGCGCGGTCGAGGCGCCGCCGCAGCACCCACCGCAGCGCCGGGATTACCACCCGGTCGAGGATCGACCACAGCGCCAGCGCGCCGGCAACGGCGACAACCCACAGCGGCAATGTCACGGTGGAAAACAAATCGCCCCCAGCGATGCGCGTTCCCGATTTTTCGGCAGCCTAGCAGGCGTGAACGCGGTTGTCGGGCAGCTTGGCCGTCCGCCGCGACCAGGCCGTCAGGAATCCGCTTTTGGCAACGATTCCTTAAGTTTAACCGGCGTTTAATCAGCGCGCGCGTTGGCGCGCGCTATGCGATGCAATGGCGCGTGGTTCCATTGACGCCCCATATTGTCCCATGTTATCCCATCTTAGCCCATCATATTACTCAGCCTCGTTGGATCGGGCGGAGGCGCGTTTCTCGTCGGCGTGGAGTGCAGATGGACCGCTTCGTGTCGAACTACACGCAGCGGCTCGATGCCAAGGGGCGGGTCTCGATCCCGGCGCAGTTTCGCGCGGTGCTCGGGCGCGACGGCTTCGAAGGCCTGTACTGCTATCCCACGCTCGACCATGCGGCGATCGATGCCGGCGGCCATGCGCTGCTCGCGGAGATCGACCGGTTGGTCACCAGCCACCCGCCCTATGCGGAGGCGCGGGAGCAATTCCTGGTCGCGCTTTATGGAACGAGCGAAACGTTGAAGGTGGATGGCGAGGGCAGGGTGGTTCTGAGCGACAATTTGAAGGCTCACGCCGGAATTACGGACGCCGCCACGTTCGTCGGGCTTGGCCACAAGTTTCAGATCTGGGAGCCGGCGCGATTTCGCGCGCACCTCGCTACGGCCACGGCGGCGGTGCGTGCCCAGCGCGGCTTTCAGGGGACGGGGCGAAATCCCCAAGGGGCACGGGAATGACGGCGGGCAGCGGCGCCGGGAAACCGGATGCCGCTGGCGGACTGGCCCGTCACGTTCCCGTGCTCGTCCGCCAGGTCGTCGACTATCTCAACGTCCGCGACGGCGGGCTCATCATCGATGCCACCTTCGGCGCGGGCGGCCATACCCGCGCCATTCTCGCCCAGGCGCAGTGCCGGGTGATTGCCATCGATCGCGATCCGGAAGCGATTGCGCGCGGCGCCGATCTCGTCGAGGCATCCGGCGGACGGCTGACGCTAATGGAAAGCGAATTCTCCGCGCTCGATGCCGCCGCCGCCGGCGCGTCGGTCGACGGCGTTGTGTTCGATCTCGGCGTGTCGTCGATGCAGATCGATGCGGCCGAACGCGGCTTTTCGTTTCGCCACGACGGTCCGCTCGACATGCGCATGGGCCGCGACGGACCGGGTGCGGCCGCGGTTGTCGCGCACGCCAGCGAGCGCGACCTTGCGACGGTAATCGCAGCCCTGGGTGAGGAACGCCATGCGCGCGCGGTCGCCCGCGCCATCGTGCGTGCGCGCGCGCTGCGCGCCATTGCAACGACCGAAGAACTGGCGGAGATCGTTGCGCGCGTGGTGCGTGCAAAGCCCGGCGAAATCCATCCGGCGACGCGCACATTTCAAGCCCTCCGCCTGCTGGTCAACGACGAGCTTGGCGAACTCGCGCGCGCGCTTGGCGCGGCGGAACGTGTGCTCAGGCCGGGCGGCCGGCTTGTTGTGGTTGCGTTTCATTCGCTCGAAGATCGCATCGTGAAGACCTTCCTCTCAGGACGCAGCGGAACGCGTGGCCGGTCGCGCCATCAGCCCGAATTGATGCGCAAACCCGCCACGTTCCGGCTCTTGACCAAGCGGCCGGTGACTCCCGACAACGACGAGATCGCCGCCAACCCGCGCGCGCGTTCGGCAAAGCTGCGCGCTGCCGAGCGGACGGAGGCACCGGCGCGCACGGAACCGGCGGAAATACTCGTCAATGCACCTTCGCTGGCGCAAGTTCTCGGCGGCGAGGCACGATGATCCGCCTCGTACATCTGATCGTGGTATGCGCCTTCGTCGCGGCGGCGGTTTACGTCTATAAGATCAAATATGACGCCACCGCGCAGGCTGAGCGGGCCGCAAAACTCCGCACCGAGCTCAAACGCGAACGCGACCGGGTCGCCACACTGCGGGCCGAGTGGAGCAAACTTGACGATCCGGCGCGAATTCAGGTGCTCGCCGAGCGCCATTTGATCCTCAGGCCGACCGCAGCAACGCAATTCGACACTTTGGATCGCCTGCCGGAGCGTCCACCCCAGGCTGCCCCGCCCGATGTCGGCGATCCCATTGCAAGCATTATTGAAAACACAGACGGCGAACCGCCGACCGGGACCGTGCCGGGAGCGCGCGAGCCATGACGCATCGCCATCCGCCACACCATCCCGCGCATGAAGCCGGTCTGGCGTGGCATCGCCGGGCGATACAGATGCTGCTCTATGGCCGCAACGTCGACCGCGCGCGCAAGGCCCGCGCACGGTTGGGCCTCGCAGTTCTGACCTTTGCGGTGATCTATGGCGTGATCGCCGGCCGCCTCGTGGTTTACGCGGTCTCCTCGGACCCTCACATCGCACGTCGCGCCGTTTCGGGCGACGCCGTGGCGACGTCTCGCCCGGACATTCTCGATCGTAATGGAGAAGTGCTGGCGAGCGACATTCTGACTCCTTCCCTGTTTGCCGAACCGCGTCGCATCATCGACGCAGACGAGGCCAGTGAACTGCTGATCGCGGTCATGCCGGATCTCGACCATTCCGATTTGCGCGAGCGGCTGGCGTCGCGGCGCGGCTTTGTTTGGCTCAAGCGCGAAATCTCGGCCAAGCAGCAGCAGGAGGTCCATCATCTCGGTGTGCCCGGGCTTGGATTTTTGACTGAAAACAAGCGCATCTATCCCAATGGTGCGGAAGTCTCCCATGTCCTCGGTCACGTCAATGTCGACAACCGCGGCATCGCCGGACTTGAAAAATGGCTCGACGGACGCGGCCTCGCGGATCTTCATCAGGCCGGCTTTGCTTCCGATCGCGATCAGCAGCCAATCTCACTTGCGCTCGATTTGCGGGTGCAGCACGCGATGCGCGACGAGTTGTTGGCCGCTCGCGACAAGTACAAGGCTGTCGCCGCCGCCGGTATCGTGACCGATGTGCGTACTGGCGAGATTATTGCGATGGTGTCGGTGCCCGATTACGATTCCAACAATCCACGCGAGGCGCTCGATCCTACCAGGATCAACCGGCTGACCACCGGCGTTTACGAGATGGGTTCGACGTTCAAGGCGCTCACCATCGGCATGGGCCTCGACTCCGGCAAGGTCACGCTCGGCTCGACCTTCGACGCGCGCGTTCCGCTGCGCTTCGGCAAGTTCAATATTCACGACTTTCATGCCCAAAACCGGATGTTGAGCGTGGCCGAAATTTTCACATATTCATCAAACATCGGCGCGGCGCGTGTTGCGCTGCGCGCCGGCGTCGAAGAGCACAAGGCGTTTCTCAAAAAGCTCGGCCAGCTCGACCGCCTGCGAACTGAGTTGCCGGAAAGCGCCGAGCCGATCCTGCCGAAACGGTGGAGCGAACTTAGCACGATCACGATCGCGTTCGGCCACGGCCTCTCGGTCGCGCCCCTGCAGGCTGTCATGGGGACAGCGGCGCTCGTCAATGGCGGCCTGCTGATCCCTCCGACGTTCATGAAGCGTAGCGAAGCGGAGGCGCGCGCGCTCGCCAAGCGGGTGATCAAGCCCGAAACCAGCGCGCAAATGCGCTACCTGATGCGGCTTACCGTCGAAAAGGGCAGCGCGAGCAAGGCCGAAGTCAAAGGCTACTATGTCGGCGCCAAGACCGGCACCGCCGAGAAGGTCGTCAATGGTCGCTATTCCAAGACCAAGCTGCTGGCCGACCTGATGGCCGTGATTCCGGCGGACAATCCACGCTATCTCGTGCTGGTTATGCTGGATGAGCCCCACGGCATCCCGGAAACCCACGGTTTTGCCACATCCGGATGGAATGCAGCCCCGGTGGCAGCGCGCGTCATTGCCCGAATTGCGCCGATTCTCGGGATCGAGCCGCGGTTCGAATTGCCCCCCGCCGACCGGCAAATCCTCGCCTCCGCCAGGGGAACGCGGTAAACGACGCGGCTGAGCCCGACGATGAGTTCGATGCCGTCATGAAGCTGCGTGATCTTCTGCCCTCGGGGACCTCATGCGCCGCGCAATTTGGCGACCGTGGCATTGCCGGTGTCACGGCGGACAGCCGTCGCGTGAAGCCGGGATTCCTGTTTGTCGCGGTTTCCGGCACCAAGGACGATGGACTGAGCTTTCTGGCGCAAGCCGTGGCGGCCGGAGCGGTCGCTGTGCTGGCGGACCGCGACGCGCAGGTGCCGAATGGCTTTGCATTTGTGCAGGTTGACAACGCGCGGCGCGCGCTGGCGCAAGTCGCGGCAAAATTCTACGCGAGGCAGCCCGCAACCATTGCCGCGGTAACCGGAACCAGCGGCAAGACTTCGGTCGTCGCCTTCACCCGGCAGCTTTGGTCGGTACTCGGCCTGCAGGCTGCCAGCATCGGCACCCTCGGTGTGGTGTCGCCGCGTGGCGAAGTCTACGGATCACTGACGACTCCTGATCCGGTGGAATTGCATCGCACGCTGGATCAGCTTGCCGCCGACGGCGTGACGCATCTTGCCATCGAAGCCTCGTCGCATGGTCTGGATCAACATCGGATGGACGGCATGCGCATCGCAGCCGGAGCCTTTACCAACTTGTCGCGCGACCATCTCGACTATCACGCTACGCTTGAAGCGTACCTCGCCGCGAAGCTGATCCTGTTTGAGCGACTTATCGAGCCTGGAGGCAGTGCCGTGATTGCATCCGATGGCGAGCACGCGCCAGCGGTAGCCGCGGTGGCTGCGGGACGCGGCTTGAATGTCTTGACCGTCGGGCGCAGCGGCACCTGCATCAAGCTGGTCGACGCCGCGGTCGACGGGTTCTCGCAGACTGTCCGCCTCGACCACGAGCGCAAGCATTTTCGCGTGCGGTTGCCGCTTGTCGGCGCGTTTCAGGTCGAGAACGCACTGGTCGCGGCGGGGCTCGCCATCGCAACCGGCGGAGATCCGGCGACGGTTATCGCGGCGCTCGAAGGTCTGCACGGCGCCAAGGGGCGGCTTGAGTTCGTCGGGCAGAAGAATGGCGCGCCGATCTTCATCGATTATGCGCACAAGCCCGATGCTCTCGCCAAAGCGCTCGAGGCGCTGCGACCCTACGTCAAGCGCCGGCTGGTCGCGGTGTTCGGTGCCGGCGGCGATCGCGACACGGGCAAGCGGCCGCTGATGGGCGCCATTGCCGCTGAAATGGCGGATCGGGTTATTGTTACGGACGATAATCCACGTAGCGAGGATGCCGCCGCGATCCGCCGCGCCATCCTTACGAGTGCGCCGGGGGCGGTCGAAATCGGCGACCGTCGCGAAGCCATCATGCGCGCCGTCGGTGAGCTCGGCGCGGGAGACGTTTTGCTGGTCGCAGGCAAGGGGCACGAAACCGGTCAGATCGTCGGCACGAGAGTGTTGCCGTTTTCCGATCACGACGTCGTCGCTTCGGCGCTGAAGGAATCCGCCGCGTGAGCGCGCGCGCGCTCTGGACCGTGGACGCGATGGCGGTCGCCATGGGCGCAGCGCGCGCGGGAGCATTGCCGGCGCAGGTAACCGGCATTTCCATCGATAGTCGAACGATCGCCCGCGGCGAGGCGTTTTTCGCCATCAAGGGCGACACACATGACGGCCACGAATTCATTGCGAAGGCGCTTGCGGGCGGCGGAGCGCTGGCGGTGGTGGCGGCCGAGAAACGAGCCAGCATGCCGGCCGACGCAGCACTCCTGATCGTTCCGGATGTTCTCGGCGGCCTGACAGCGCTTGCGCGGGCGGCGCGTTCGCGTTCGCCTGCGAAAATTATCGTCGTCACCGGGTCGGTTGGAAAGACTTCGACCAAGGAGGCGGTGCGGATCGCGCTGCGGCGGGACGGCGAGACCTATGCCTCGGCCGCTTCCTTCAACAATCACTGGGGCGTGCCGCTGTCGCTGGCACGGCTTGCGGATTCCGCGCGCTACGCCGTGTTTGAAATCGGCATGAACCATGCCGGCGAAATAACTCCGCTGGCGAAACTCGTTCGTCCGCACATTGCCATCGTGACGACGGTCGAGCCCGTACACCTCGAATTCTTTGCCTCGCTGGAAGCGATTGCCGACGCCAAGGCGGAAATTTTCCTCGGCGTCGAGCGTGGCGGAGCCGCGGTCCTCAATCGCGATAATGCGCAATACGCGCGGCTGAGAGCGCACGCGGTTCGATCCGGCATCGAGCGCGTTGTGTCGTTTGGCGAGCATAAGAGCGCCGATGCGCGCGCGATCAAGGTTGCGCTGCATCCGGACTCTACGACGGTCGAGGCCGATATCCTGGGCAAGCGCGTGGCCTACAAGATCGGTGCGCCGGGCCGCCACCACGTGTCAAATTCGCTCGCCGCGCTGGCCGCGGCGGATCTGGCCGGTGCCGATCTTGCGCTCGCCGCGCTGGCGCTCGCCGATTTTGTTCCCGCTGCCGGCCGCGGCATGCGGATTTCACTCGATCTGCCGGACGGCCCGGCGCTGCTGATCGACGAAAGCTATAACGCCAACCCCGCCTCGATGCAGGCGGCGCTGGCTTTGCTCGGCCAGGCGCCCGTTGGACGGCACGGCCGCCGCATTGCCGTATTGGGCGATATGCTGGAATTGGGCGAAGCCGCTGAAAAGCTGCACAAAGGACTGGCCAAGGCCATCGCCGCCAATGCCATCGACGTTGTCTTTTGCGCCGGACCGATGATGCAGCGGCTGTGGCAGGCCCTTCCATCCAAGCGTCGGGGCGGCTATGCGAACAATGCCGTGGCGCTGGAGCCGAACGTGCTGGCGGCGGTTCACGGCGGCGATGCCGTGATGGTGAAAGGATCGGCGGGCTCGAAGATGGGTCCGATTGTTAAGTCGCTGACGATGCGCTACGGCCGTGATGCGGCGCGGCGCCGCGAGGGCGCTGAAGGCTGAATCGATGCTCTACTGGCTCGCTGATCTTTCCGACAAGATTTCGTTTTTCAACGTCTTTCGCTACATCACGTTCCGCACAGGCGGCGCGATGGCGACCGCGGCTGCATTCGTTTTTCTGTTTGGCCCCAGCATTATCGATACGCTGCGCGAGCGTCAGGGCAAGGGACAACCGATCCGGCCTGACGGTCCGAAATCTCATCTGATCACCAAGATCGGCACGCCGACCATGGGCGGGCTGGTGATCCTGGCGAGCCTGATCGTCTCGACCTTGTTGTGGGCCAATCTGGCCAACCGTTATGTTTGGATCGTGTTGATGGTGACGGTCGGGTTCGGGCTCGTCGGGCTCTACGACGACTACCTCAAGGTCACCAAGCAGACGCATGTGGGTGTCTCCTGGCGCACGCGCCTCTCCATCGAGGCCGCCATCGCCGCAATTGCCTGCATCGCCATCGCCAGCATCGCGCGCCAGCCGATCGGAACCACGTTGGCGTTTCCGTTTGTCAAGGATTTCGCAATCGATCTCGGCTGGTTCTTCGTCGTGTTTGGTGCGTTTATCGTGGTCGGCGCCGCCAACGCGGTCAACCTCACCGACGGTCTTGATGGGCTCGCGATCGGCCCGGTGATGACGTCAGCGCTGAGCTTTCTCGCCTTCGCCTACTTGTCCGGCAACGCGGCGTTTTCCGACTATCTGCAAATCAAGTACGTCGCCGGCACCGGCGAACTTGCGGTCCTGTGTGGCGCCGTCCTCGGCGCGGGGCTCGGATTTCTATGGTTCAACGCGCCGCCGGCTTCGATATTCATGGGCGACACCGGTTCGCTCGCGCTCGGCGGGCTGCTCGGCGCCGTCGCGGTCGCCACCAAGCACGAGATCGAGCTTGCGATCGTCGGCGGCTTGTTCGTCCTTGAAGCAGTATCGGTGATCGTGCAGGTCGTATCGTTCAAGCTGACGGGCAAGCGCGTGTTCCGGATGGCGCCGATCCATCATCACTTCGAACAGAAGGGATGGACCGAGCCGCAGATTGTGATCCGGTTCTGGATCATTTCGATCGTACTTGCGCTGGCAGGGTTGTCGACGTTGAAGTTGAGGTGAGCCGTGATTGCGGTCACCACCTTTGCCGGCAAAAAGGTCGCACTGTTCGGGCTTGGCGGGTCGGGGCTCGCGAGCGCCAGCGCGCTGCTGGTCGGAGGCGCCGATGTCATCGCCGGTGACGATGATCCCGAGCGCATGGCGCATGCCAATCGCGCCGGGATTCCGACCGCCGATCTGAATTTGATCGATTGGTCGCGCATTGCCGCGCTGGTGCTGGCTCCAGGCATACCGCTGACCCATCCGGCGCCGCACTGGGTGGTGGAACGGGCGCAATCCGCCGGTGCCGAAGTCATCGGCGATATCGAACTGTTTTGCCGCGCGCGTCGCGCGAGCGCATCGGTTGCGCCATTCGTTGCCGTGACCGGAACCAATGGCAAATCCACGACGACGGCGCTGGTCGCACACGTCCTGCAATCGGCCGGCCGCGATGTGCAGGTCGGCGGCAATATTGGCGTTGCGATTCTGTCGCTTGAGCCGCCGCGCGAGGGACGAACGCACGTTATCGAGTGCTCGTCCTATCAGATCGACCTCGCGCCGACGCTCGACCCCACGGTTGGTATTCTCATCAACGTTTCGGAGGATCACCTCGACCGCCACGGAACGCTCGCGCACTACGCCGCGGTGAAGGAGCGTCTGGTGGCGGGTGTCGAGGCCGAGGGCACCGCCGTGATCGGGGTCGATGACGCGTGGTGTTCGGCGGCGGCGGACCACGTCGAGCGCGCCGGCACGCAGGTCGTCAGGGTTTCCGCGCGCCGCGAGCTGGGCGATGGCGTCTTTGTCGATGGCGACCAGATCGTCGAGGCGAAAGCGGGAACCAAACGCGCCATCGCATTGCTCACCGGCATTGGCTCGCTGCGCGGGCGGCATAATGCGCAAAATGCGGCGTGTGCGACCGCGGCTGCGCTGGCTCTGGGCCTTGATGCGCGGGCGATCCAGGAAGGCCTGTGGTCGTTTCCGGGGCTTGCTCACCGTATGGAGGAAGTTGGCCGCAAGGGATTGGTGCTGTTCATCAACGACTCCAAGGCAACCAACGCCGATTCTGCGGCGCAGGCGTTGGCCTGTTTTGAAAGTATTTTTTGGATTGCCGGCGGCAAACCGAAAACCGGCGGCATTGCCTCGCTTGCAGGCTTCTTTCCGCGAATCCGCAAGGCCTACCTGATCGGAGAAGCCGCGGACGAATTTGCGAAGACGCTCGCCGGCGGTGTTGATCACGAAATTGACGACACGCTCGATGTCGCCGTCGCGGCCGCGGCGCGCAACGCGGAAGCTTCCGGGCTGGCCGATGCGGTGGTGCTGCTGTCGCCGGCCTGCGCGTCATTCGACCAGTATCCCAATTTTGAGGTGCGCGGCGACGCCTTTCGCAAGCTCGTGCAGGCATTGCCCGGAATCGGGCCCGTCAAGTGACATCGCCGAGGCCGGTTTCCCATAAATCGAAATTTTTTCTTAATTTTCTGGCAACCATAATTGGGCAGGACTGAGGCGATCCGTTAGACGCATCATTCCAGCCAGGAGCCCAGCATGGTTTCGCGCACCAGCCGTACGCCGTTCGCCGCCTGGTGGTGGACCATCGACCGGCTCCAGCTTGCAGCGCTCGTGACCGTAATGCTCGGGGGAATCGTATTGTCGCTGGCGGCAAGTCCGCCGGTGGCGGCGCGGCTGGGGCTTGACCCCTTCTATTTCGTCAATCGTCACGTGCTCTACCTCTTGCCCGCGCTCACCGTGATGATCGCGGTGTCATTTCTTTCGCCAGGTCAGATCCGGCGCGTCGCCTTTGTCGTATTCGCCGTGAGCTTGCTGCTTGTCATTGCGACGCTGTTCTTTGGCGCCGAAGTTAAAGGCGCCCGGCGCTGGCTCGTCTTGTTCGGGGTCAATATCCAGCCGTCGGAGTTTCTCAAGCCGGCTTTTGTCATTCTGATTTCCTGGCTGTTCGCGGAGTCGGCAAAAACGCGCGACGTACCTGCCAACACCATGGCGCTCGCACTGCTGTTCGTATCCCTGGGCGCACTCGTTCTTCAGCCGGACTTTGGACAGACCATGCTGATCGCGCTGGTGTGGGGAGCGCTGTTCTTCATGGCCGGCATGCGCATGGTATGGGTGATTGGGCTTGCGGGCACGGCAATGCTTGGCCTGTTTGGCGCCTATTCGATGGTTCCGCATGTCGCGCGCCGCATCAAACGCTTTCTCGATCCGGCCTCGGGCGATACGTTTCAGGTCGATATGGCGGTGGAATCCTTTGTACGCGGCGGCTGGTTTGGCCGCGGCCCGGGCGAGGGTACGGTGAAACGAATTTTGCCCGACAGTCACGCTGACTTCGTATTCGCGGTGGCCGCGGAGGAATTCGGAATCATGTTGTGCCTGGTGCTGGTGGGGCTATTCGCTTTCATCGTCCTGCGCGCGCTCAATAATGCGATGCGCAACGACGATCCATTCCCGCGTTTCGCTACCGCGGGTCTTGCGATACTTTTCGGCGCGCAATCGGCGATCAACATGGCGGTCAATCTCGCATTGATTCCGGCCAAGGGCATGACCTTGCCGTTCATCTCCTACGGCGGGTCGTCGATGATTTCGCTCGCCTACGGCATGGGCATGTTGCTGGCGTTGTCGCGCACCCGTCCGAACGCCGAGCGTATGAAGGTGACACAAAATGCGGATTTGGTCGGGAGTCCCGCTTGAGCGGTTCCGGCGACCCGCCGTTGATTGTTGTCGCGGCCGGTGGCACAGGCGGTCATTTGTTCCCGGCGGAAGCGCTGAGCGTGGCGCTGGCGCGACGCGGGATGATCGTCGAACTGGCAACCGATGCGCGCGCGGCACGATACGGTTCCGATTTTCCCGCGCGCGCGACCCATATCATTCCAAGTGCGACGGTGCGCAAGAGCAACCCGCTGACCTATGTCGGCGCACCGCTGCAACTTGCGTATGGGGTTAGCCGGGCGCTCGCGCTGTTCGCGCGCCAGAAGCCGGCCGCCGTGATTGGTTTTGGCGGCTACCCAACCGTACCGCCGATATTCGCGGCATGGCTGCGGGGAATCCCATCACTGATACATGAACAAAATGGCGTCCTGGGTCGGGCCAACCGCCTGCTGGCGCCGCTGGTCAGTGCCATTGCCACCAGCTTTCCAAAAGTGCTCGACCGCTGGCCCCGGCTGGCTGCCAAGGCGACGCATACTGGAAATCCCGTGCGGCCGGCGGTAACCGAGGCCGCGCAGCGACCCTATGCCACGCCGGCGGAGGGCCGTTTTCACCTGCTCGTATTCGGCGGCAGCCAGGGTGCGCGGGTGATGGCCGATGTCGTACCGGCGGCGATCGAACTCGTTCCTGTTGCGGCGCGCGCGCGCCTTGTCGTCACGCAGCAGGCGCGCGAAGAGGATCTCGCGCGCGTTCGCGCCGTTTACGCGAGGCTTGGCGTTACCGCGGAAGTCGAGCCGTTTTTCGCCGACTTGCCGGCGCGCATGGCGGCGAGTCACCTGGTCGTGTCGCGCTCCGGTGCTTCGACGGTGGCGGAATTGGCCGCCATCGGCCGGCCGGGCATTCTGGTACCGCTGCCGAATGCGCTCGATCAGGATCAGCAGGCGAATGCCGAGGCGCTTGAGCGTGTGGGCGGCGCCATTCGCATCGACCAGCCGGTATTTACGCCCAGCAGGCTTGCAGCGGAACTCGCAACCCTTGCGTCCGAACCCAGGCGCCTTGCCGCCATGGCGGAAGCGGCGCGGCTCACCGGCGCGACCGATGCCGCGGATCGGCTGGCGGAGCTGGTATTGCGGGTCGCGGGACTGGAAAAATGACAATCTTGGTGTAGTCGTCCCCACGTTGATGTAAGCGTGGCGCGCTGCGGCGCCGTTTCCGCCCTGCGGCGCGGCAACAGCCGGAGCGCATGGAGCGAATGGGGAATCCGGCTTTGCCTCCGATCACACTCTAAACTAAATGGTGCCGCATCTTCCGATGACGAACCGTTGGGCGCATCGCCCGCAATGGCTCTGAAAGCAGGATCGATTTAATGAAGTTGCCGCGTGACATCGGCCCCATTCACTTCATCGGAATTGGCGGCATCGGCATGAGCGGCATCGCCGAAGTGCTCGCCAATCTCGATTATACCGTCACAGGTTCCGACGTCGCCGACGGCGCCAACGTCAAGCGGCTGCGCGACAAGGGCATCAAGGTTGCCATCGGCCACCGCGCGGAGAATCTCGGCGATGCGGCCGTCGTCGTCGTTTCGTCCGCGATCAAGCGCGACAATCCCGAACTGGTGGCGGCGCGCGCGGATCGCCGGCCGATCGTGCGCCGCGCCGAGATGCTGGCGGAGCTGATGCGCCTGAAACGCTGCGTCGCCATTGCCGGCACGCATGGAAAGACCACCACGACGTCATTGGTGGCGGCGCTGCTCGACGCCGGCAATCTCGATCCAACCGTGATCAACGGCGGCATTATCAACGCCTATGGCACCAACGCACGCATCGGCGCCGGCGATTGGATGGTCGTCGAAGCGGACGAATCCGACGGCACGTTCCTGAAACTGCCGGCCGACATCGCGATCGTAACCAACGTCGATCCCGAACATCTCGACCATTTCAAGACATTCGACGCCGTGCAGGACGCCTTCAAGGCCTTTGTCGAGAACGTGCCGTTCTACGGCTTTGCGGTGATGTGCACCGACCACCCGGTTGTCCATCAGCTCGTTGGCCGTATCGAAGATCGTCGGGTCGTGACTTACGGCGAAAATCCGCAGGCCGACGTGCGGCTGGCCGACATTGACCATGTCGACGGGCGCTCA
>JBGPOB010000008.1:0-25498 GCA_041487815.1 Xanthobacteraceae bacterium
CGCGCTTTAGATTAGCTCCAAGCGCCGTTGCAAAGCCGCGCCACGCCCGATATATCAACGATTATTCAGGCCATTGAGCTTCGGCTCCGTCGCCGTGGCCGGTCCGCACCGGCAAGCTGCGGAAACCCAAGCCGCATTTGGAGAGTACGATGGCACGCGAACAGCGCGACTACGACGACATTCCCGGCACGTTTGTGTTCGACGCCGAACGCAGCCGCCAAGGTTACCCGATCAATTCGTTCTGCATGTCCTTGATGAAGGACGCGAACCGCAAGGCGTTCAAGGCCGACGAGGCGGGCTACCTCAAGCAGTTCCACATGACGCCCGCGCAGGAGCAGGCGATCCTCAAGCGCGACTACAACCGCATGCTGGAACTCGGCGGCAACATCTATTTCACCGCCAAGCTCGGCGCCACCGACGGCCACTCGTTCCAGCATCTTGCCGCCGTCATGACGGGCTCCACCCAGCAGGGCTATGCCGACATGATGCTGGGCGGAGGGCGCTCGGTCGAAGGCAACCGCTCGAAATCGGGAAAGAACAAGCCGGCCATGCTGACCGCGCAAGGCGAGACCAGGCCGAAGTCAAAAGCCAAATCGAAGCCGAAAACCAAATCCAAATCCTCAGCAAAAAAGCGGAAGTGAATCGTGGCAAAAATCATCGCAGGTATCGGTTCCTCCCACGTCCCCGCCATCGGCGCGGCGATCGACAACGGCAAGACCGAGGAGCCCTATTGGAAACGGGTGTTCTCGGGCTTCGTGAAATCCCAGCAATGGATGGCCGACACCAAGCCGGATGTGGCGATCGTGGTCTATAACGATCACGCCTCGGCGTTCTCGACCGACCTGATCCCGACCTTTGCGCTTGGCACTGCGGCAGAGTTTCCGCCCGCCGATGAAGGCTGGGGGCCGCGGCCGGTGCCGGTCGCCAAGGGCCATCCCAAACTCGCCGCCCATATCGCGCAATCGGTGATCCTCGATGAGTTCGATCTCACCGTCGTCAACAAGATGGAGATCGATCACGGGCTGACCGTGCCGCTCAATCTCCTGTGCGGCAAGAAGGCGCCGAACGAGGAATGGCCGTTCAAAGTCATCCCGCTCGCCGTGAACGTCGTCATGTATCCACCGCCGACGGGCCATCGCTGCTACATGCTCGGCAAGGCGCTCCGCAAGGCGGTCGAGTCCTACCCGGAAGACCTCAAGGTGGTGATCTTCGGCACCGGCGGGCTGTCGCACCAGATCAGCGGCCCGCGCGCGGGCTTGATCAACAGCAAATGGGACAAGAACTTCCTCGACAACCTGTCCAAGAATCCGATCAAGCTCACCAAGATTCCGCACATCGACTACATGCGCGAAGCCGGCGCCGAAGGCATCGAAATGGTGATGTGGCTGATCATGCGCGGCGCGCTCGCGGACAAGGTCGACGAGGTCTACCGCTTCTACACCGTACCGGCCTCGAACACGGCGGTGGGGCATATCATCCTTGCCAATCGCAAACGCGCCACGACCAAGGCGAAGCGCGCTCCGCCGAAGGCCAAGCGCGGCGCAACCAAATTGAAACGGGCTGCCGCGCGCCAGAAAATTGAACGCGTCCGGAGCTAGATGTTTCGCGCAGGCCGCACCGCAAACTCGTCATGGCCGGGCATAGCCGTCCGAAGGACGGCGTCGCTTCGCTCGCCTATTTCCCGGCCATCCCGCTTAGGATGGCACCGTGCTCACCTCATCGGGATGCGCGGGACAAGCCCGCGCATGACGACGGAGAGAGTCGATTCAATCGCAACGTGATTTAAGAGGATACCAATGAAAATCTGCGTGGCCGGGCAGGGCGCGTTCGGACAAAAGCATCTCGACGCACTCAAGCGCATTGCCGGCGTGGAGGTCACTTCGCTGGTGGGCGGTAACCAGGACGCCACCGCCGCAGTCGCCAAGAAGTACGGCATTCCGCATTACACCGGCGACCTCTCCGAGGGCATCAAGCGCGCCGATGCGGTGATCCTCACGACGCCGACCAAGATGCATTTTCGCCAGGGCGAGCAGGTGATGCGCGCCGGCAAGCACGTGCTGGTCGAAATCCCGGTGACCGACTCAGTCGAAGACGCCGAGAACCTCGTCAAGATCTCCATAGAGACGGGCGTCGTCGCCATGGGCGGCCACGTGCGGCGCTTCAACCCGAGCCACCAATGGGTGCACAAGCGGATCGTCAAGGGCGAATTGAAAATCCAGCAGATGGACGTGCAGACCTATTTCTTCCGCCGCAAGAACATCAACGCCGCGGGCAATGCACGCAGCTGGACCGACCACCTGCTGTGGCATCATGCCGCCCACACCATCGATCTGTTTCAGCACCAGGCCGGCGAAAATATTTCCGATTGCTACGCCGTGCAGGGGCCGATCCATCCGCAGCTCGGCATCGCCATGGACATGGGCATTGTCGCCAGGGTGCCGTCGGGCGCGATGCTGACATTGTCGCTGTCGTTCAACAACGACGGCCCGCTCGGTTCGTTCTTCCGCTACATTTGCGACAACGGCACTTATAAGGCGTTTTACGACGACCTCAGCGACGGCAAGGACAATAAGATCGACGTTTCCAAGGTCGACGTCTCGATGGACGGCATCGAACTCGAAGACCGCGAGTTCATCGCCGCGATCAAGGACAAGCGCGCGCCGAACGGCAGCCTTGTGCAGCTCCTTCCCTGCATGCATGTACTGGGCAAGCTCGAAAAGATCATCGATCCGCAGCGCCGCGCGCACGCGTAGCAGCGCCCCCGCGAGCACCAAGAGCGGCTGCGGAAAAAAGGGCGTCAGCCCGGCGTCGCTCGCATCGTGCGGCGCCGAAAGAGGTCGCCGAGCACGCTGACGATGCCGCGCCGGAACGCGAGCACACAGATGACAAAGATGATGCCTTCGATGATCGTGACCCACGGTCCGGTCGTGGCGAGATAATCGTGCAATCCGGTCAGGATGAACGCCCCCGCGATCGGTCCGAGCAATGTGCTGACGCCGCCGATCAGCGCCATCAGCAGCACTTCGCCCGACAGGCTAAAGTGCACGTCGGCCAGCGATGCGAGTTTGACCACGACCGCCTTCATCGAGCCGGCGAGGCCCGCGAGGGTCGCCGATAACGTGAAGGCCAACAGCTTGAAGCGCTCCGCCCTGTATCCAAGCGAAACGATACGCGGCTCGTTCTGCGACGCGGCCTGCAGAATTTGTCCGTAAGGCGAGTGGATCGTGCGCCGGACGATGAAAACACCGCCGAGGAACACCGCTAGAACGACATAATAAGCGACAAGGGGCTGGTCGAGATCAATCAAGCCAAGCAGCCAGCCGCGCGACAGCAATTGCAGCCCATCCTCACCGCCGGTGAAGGGCGCCTGCAGCGCGACAAAATAAATCATTTGCGCGAGCGCGAGTGTCACCATTGCGAAATAGATTCCCTGTCGCCGGATTGCGAGCCAGCCGAAGCCAAGGCCGAGCGTGGCGGCCACCGCCGTGCCCAGAATAACCGCAACTTCCGGCGTGACATTCCAGGCCTTCAGCGCATAAGCCGCGACGTAGGCGGCGCTGCCGAAATAAGCCGCGTGGCCGAACGATAACAGTCCGGCATGACCCGCGAGCAGTGCAAACGACAACGCGAACAGCGCGTAGCAATAGGCCTTCATCAGGAACAGCGGATAGACCACATACGGGGCAATGACCGTCGCGGCAACCAGCACGATCCCCAGCATCCGGGCGTCGCCGCCCTCACCACGCCTGCGGTCGGCGGAGAAGGCGTTGACCTGGACGCCGGCAGCGCGGCCGAACAGGCCCGCCGGCCGTATCAACAGCACGATCGCCATGATGATGAAGATGATGGTCGTTGAGGCCTGGGGATAAAACACCTTTGTCAGGCCTTCGATCAACCCAAGCGCGTAGCCCGATACGATCGCGCCAAGGATCGATCCCATGCCGCCGATCACGACCACCGCAAACACGACGATGATCAGGTTCGAGCCCATCTGTGGCGTAACCGGATAAATCGGCGCGGCCATCACCCCGGCCAGCGCAGCCAGCGCCACGCCGGCGGCGTAGGTCAGCATCACCAGGCGCGGCACGTCGATGCCGAAAGCGCGTGCGAGCAACGGATTTTCGGTCGCCGCGCGCAACGTGGCGCCGAGCGAGGTCTTCTCGATCACGAACCATGTGCCAAAGCAGATCGCAGTCGACGCGACGATCACCCAGCCGCGATAGGTCGGCAGAAACATGAAACCGAGATCTTGCACGCCTTGCAACGACGGTGGGATCACATAAGGCAGGCCGGCGGCGCCGAATTCCTGGCGGAACAGGCCTTCGATGATCAGCGCGATACCGAAGGTCAGTACCAGGCCGTAGAGGTGATCGATCTTGTAGACGCGCTTGAGAATCAGTCGCTCGATAACGATGCCGCTGAGCCCCACGGCCGCCGGCGCAATCACTAGCGCCCACCAGTAACCGATGCCGAGCAGGTTCAGCAGCAGCCAGGCGGCGAACGCGCCCATCATGTACTGCACGCCATGCATGAAGTTCACGACATTGAGCAGGCCAAAGATGATCGCCAGCCCGAGGCTCATCATCGCGTAGAACGAGCCGTTGATCAGGCCAACCAGAAGCTGGCCGAACAGCGCATGGGTCGAGATGCCGAGCAGCGGGATCATGGTCATGAAAGCGCGGCCCCCACCCGAGCTTCGCTTTTTGACCGCTTCGGGGCGCACACTTCGCCTGGCCGTTCGAACTTGACGACATCGGCGCCGAGATCGGCAAGCCGTTGCGCGGCCCACAGCCCGGCCATCGCGCGGCTAAGATCGAGAACCTGGATATGAGACAGCGGCCCAGCCACGCCAACCCTCGTTCACGCCGTTCAAAGCAAAGACCCTTCCCGCGTGGCGGGAAGGGCTTCTTGCTAGCACGAGGTCGCGGACGTCAGTTGCTTTTTGACACCAACTTGCATGTGCTTTTCGACAGCGGCAGCGCGGCGTCCTCGGCCTGCACCGTACCGATCTGCTTGTAGTAATCCCACGGTCCCTTCGACTCCGCCGGCGCCTTCACCTGATAAACGTAGAAGTCGCGCATGACGCGGCCATCCTCGCGGATCCGGGCGTTTTCGGTCGTGGCGTCGTTGATCTTCATTTCCCGCATCTTGGCGGCGACCTTGGCGGTATCGTCGGTGCCAGCTTCCTTCACCGCCTTGAGATAATGCGTCACCGCACTGTAGGGACCGGACTGCAGGAAGGTCGGTGCGTTCTTCTGCTTCTCCATGAAGCGCTTGGCGAAACCGCGGCTGGCATCGGTGCGGTCCCAGTAGAACGGCGTGGTCACGAACAGGCCTTGCGTGGTGCTGAGACCGAGCGCGTTCACGTCGGTGATGTTGAGAAAAAGCGCCGCGAGCTTCTGGCCGCCCTTGGTCAGTCCGAACT
Organism: Xanthobacteraceae bacterium; assembly: GCA_041487815.1. Classification (GTDB taxonomy): domain Bacteria; phylum Pseudomonadota; class Alphaproteobacteria; order Rhizobiales; family Xanthobacteraceae; genus CANJBX01. Next base: position 5,426 of record JBGPOB010000008.1, read on the forward strand.
CGTTGCCCTGCTTGATCGCCGTGGTGGTGTCGCCGCCGAAGTTCGCGAGTGCAACCACCTTGGCCTTCGACTGCTGCGCCTGCAGCAGGAACGATGAGAAATCCGGTGTGTTGAACGGAGCGCGGACTTCGCCCAGCACCTTGGCGCCGTATTTCTGCGCGACCTCGCCGGCCTGCCGCGCCAGCGCATGGCCTGCAGTGTAGTCGGCGGTGATGAAGAACCAGGTGTCGTTGCCCTGCTTGGCGAGCGCGGTTGCAGTGCCCGCCGCGAGGCCGTAGGTATCCCATGACCATTGGAAACCGACCGGGGAGCAATTTTCATTGCTGATTGCGGTAGTGCCGGAGCCAGAGATCAGGAACAGCTTGTTCTTCTCGCGCGTGATGTTCTGGATCGCCATGCCGACCGCCGAACTTCCGCCATCGACGATGACATCCACCTTCTCGGAATCGAGCCATCGCGTCACGATGCTGACGCCGACATCCGGTTTGTTCTGGTTGTCGGCGGACACGAGCTCAATCTTCTTGCCCAGCACCGTCCCACCAAAATCCTCGATCGCCATCTGCGCGGCCGTGACCACGCCGGGGCCGGTGGCTGCGGAATAGATGCTCGACTGATCGTTAGTGACCGCAAGCTTGACGACATCGTCGGACACTTGCGCCGCCGCTTGGCCGGCGAACAGAGCGGTTGCAGCAACCGACGCGAGCCACATCGCAGCGCCTATGCCGGAACGACGAGAAGCCATGGAAATCCTCCCAAGTCTGGATGAAGGCGGGCAGGCGACCCCGCTCCGGCCGCTCTTTTTATCCCGTTTCAACGGCATCATAGCCCCTTTCGTCGCGAATTCAATCGAGCGGCGCCGCGCACACGCTTAGCGAACGCCTCGCCCGCTAGGGCGCGTACTCGCCAATCGATATCGGTCGATAACCGTTAGCTACTGACCGCTTTCCAGCACCTACGGACTCACGTCGAATGTTAGGCCGAGTCCCTTTCGGGCCAAAATCGGACGCGAGTTAGCGCGGCTGGTAAGCCCCATGCAGCCCACTACAGACCGGATGCCTCATTTGCGATGTAGTCCTTGACCGCATTCTGAGGCGTCGGTACGTTTTGAACGTTTACAACTAACATTTTTGCGCCCGTGCGGGCACAATTTAAGCAACGGTCCTTGCCGTATCGATGATTTCATATAACCCCATACAGCAAGTTTGGAGTGCATGACTTGAGTAAAGCTAATTCAAAAGTCGACGTGGTTGCGGTTGCGCGAGTTGGGGGACCGGAGAACGTGGCCAACAAATTTCCCGAATGCATGGCCGATGCTGCACAGGCGACGGCAGCCGATGTCACGTCGGCACGTCGCGTTCGCTACAGTGGCAGGATGAACATGATGCTTTGGGCTCGACGGTTCGGAATACTGGCCGCAGCGGTTCTCGTTCTTGGACAAGATGCCGGTGCGCAGGGCTATCCCAGCAATACAGTTAAAATCGTCGTGCCCTATTCCGCGGGCGGCGGGACCGACATCGTGGCGCGTATCCTCGCTAACAGACTGCAACAAAAATGGGGCAAGAACGTCGTTGTCGAAGACCGCGCCGGGGCGGGCGGCAACCTGGGAGCAGACCTGGTTTATACGGCCGAGCCCGACGGCCATACGCTGCTGTTTACCGCGCAAGGTCCGCTCGCCGTCAATGAAAGCCTCTATGGAAAACTAAGTTATAAACCGGCGGCATTCGCGTCGATTTCCCTGGTTGCCACCGCCAACAGTGTCGTGCTCGTCAACCCGAATGTGCCCGTGAAGGACCTCAAAGAGTTGATCGCCTTTGCAAAGCAAAACTCGGGCAAGCTGAATTATGCGTCCCAGGGCATCGGAACAATGGCGCATTTGGCCGCGGAACTGTTCAAATCGATGACGGGAATTGAGATGCAGCACGTGCCCTATAAGGGCAGCGGCCCGGCGTTGAATGATCTCGTGGCCGGACATGTCGGCGTGATGTTCTGCGAGATTGCGGCTTCCGATGCCTATATCCAGTCGGGCAAGCTGCTTGCGCTCGCCATCAGCGGCGAACAACGGCTGGCCTCGTTGCCGAATGTCCCAACCATCTCCGAAACCGTTCCCGGCTATACCGTCAAGTCGTGGTGGGCGATGGTTGCCCCGCCGGCAACGCCGACGGCTATTGTCAATAAAATCTCCGTTGATATTGCGGACGTCTTGCGGGAACCGGAAGTTGCTACGCGGATCGTCAATCTGGGCATGGTGGCGATTGGGGGCACACCTGGAGAGCTGGAGTCGTTTGTTAAAAAAGAGCGTGAGCTGTGGGAAAAGGTGATCCGGGTGTCCGGGGCGAAGGCGGAATAGAAATCCCAGCCATTTCTAAGAGGCTCTCGTTCGCAACAACTCGACAGCATGTCGCGCAATAGCAAATGCCTGAACCAGAATTTGTCATTGCGAGCGAAGCGAAGCAATCTCGTCTCCTAACTTGAGATTGCTTCGGCGCGCTTCGCAATGACAATATTGGTCAGGCAAATAAAAAGCCCCCATGCGCTGCATGGGGGCTTTCTTCTTTGGCTACTTGCGCGGAGTCGACTTATCGGCCGGCGCCAGCCGCCGAGCGCCACCCTTCATGATAGGTCTCGCGCACGACCTGGGCATAGGGCACCGGCGCGACCGTCACGCGCAGCTCCGTCTGCTTGTGACGCTCGACGGTGGTCTTCTTGGTGCCGCCGTTCTCCTCGCCCCAGACCAGTGTGAGCTCGGTACCCGGCTTGGCGTATTGCTCCTCGACGAAGCCGAGCGACAGCATCTTGCGCTCATTGAACGTGAAACCTGAGAACATCGAGGCGCCGACCATCTTGCCTTTGCTCATCACGGTATCGAACGAGCTCGAGGCGTAGTTCGACAACGGCAGGTCGATGATTTTAAAGTTCTGGCCGGGGGGAGCGAACATCGAATGCAGGACCTTGGTGACGTCGTCGTTGTTCCACGCGAACGACACTTTCTTGCGGTGCACCTTGCCTTCCATCTTCTGGAGGGCTTCCTTGCCGATGAAGTCGTGGTCGAATTTCGTGAACGAGGCGTAGCCGAGTTCGTGCGGCGAGGTGTAATAGTCCTCGATCTTATCCGAGACGAAGCTGCCGCCGAGCCCGGCGTTGGCTTCGTAGCTCGTCCCCGGCAGCCACTCCCGGTAAGCCTTCATCTTGTCGCCGGTGTAGACGGCTGGCACCGGCGACGGGATCCAGCCCGACTCCAGCGTGTTAGTGGCGTAAGCGCGCGCGCCGACCTGAACGAGGCCGAAGTCCTTGCCGGCTTCGATGATGGCGGCCCGGATCTCCTCGCCTTCGGCGTAGGGACCCCAGACCTCGAGGCCCGGCTGACCCGCCATGCCATGGCGGAGCGCGCGGACCTTGCGTTTCGCGATGTTGATGTAGTCCATATTGAAGAACTTGATGTCCGCGAACGGACCACCGTTGAGCTTCTTGATGAGCTGCTCGGCGTTCGGCCCCTGGATTTGGTAGCGATAAAATCTGCGAAACACCGGCTTGCCCATCGGGCGTGACGGCGATCGGTCGTCGTATTCGGTCTTGACGTTGTATCCGCCGGTCTTGGCGTGGAATTGAATCCAATTGGCCGCCGGATTGCGCCCGACGTACACCAGGTTGTTTTCGGCCATATAAAAAAGAATCCCGTCGCCGATCACGTATCCGTCGTGGCTGCACGGGGCGAATTGCTTGGCCTTGTTGATCGCGAAATTCTTGAACGTGTTGGTCGCAAGATGGGACAACAACTTGAGAGCATCGGGGCCCTCGATGAACAGATTCACCATGTGGTGGGACTGATCGTAGAGCACGCAGGTTTCGCGCCACGCGCGCTGCTCATCCCGCCAGTTCGTGAACTCGGGAGCGACCACCGGATAGACATAGGCGCCGATCTGCGAGTTGCGCAGCATTTTGACGATGTTACCGGAGGCCTTGATCGCCTCCTCCAGGTTTTTATGGGCCATAGCGATTCGTAACCTCCCCGCACTGACAGATCTTCAGGTGTTGTTCCGCGCAACCTAGCCTAACACCCTAGGAATCGGAAAGGCAGGAATATCACCCGAGACGCTCCGTGATTGTGAGCGTTCCCGCGGGGAATATCGTGTCTTGGAGGAATTTTCAATTGGCATTCAGGTCCAGTGGCGCAGTGGGACGAGCAGTGGGATGAGTTGTGGAAAGTTGCGCGACCTTGCATTGCTGGGGGCCCGACCCTATGGGCAGCATTCGCCCGTATTGAACGACGGCAAGCATGCAGGAGTGAGCCCAATGGCCGAAGTGAGGCCGCCGTTCCGGGCGGATCATGTCGGCAGCCTGTTGCGCACCGCGCCGTTGCGGCTGGCGCGGGAACGCCATGCGCGCGGCGAGATCGCCGCCGCCGCCCTCAAATCCATCGAAGACCGCGAGATCGAATCCATTATCCGGCGCCAGGAAGACATCGGCCTTCAATCGATCACCGATGGCGAGTTCCGTCGCGCGTTCTGGAACTATGACTTTCTCGGCAAGCTCGACGGCGCCGAAACCTATCTGGGCGAACGCAAGATCAGGTTTCAGGGACCGCAGCCGAAGCCGATGATGCTGCGCGTCAGCGGCAAGCTTGGCGCCTTTCATGGTCACCCGATGATCGAGCATTTCGCCTTCGTGCAATCGCACACGCGCGCAAGCGCGAAAATGACAATCCCGTCGCCGTCGTCGATGCATTTCCGTTACGGCCGCGACGCGGTGCCGCCGTCGATCTATCCGTCGATGGATGAATTCTACCGCGATCTTGGTGAGACATACCGCAAGGCGGTCCGCGCCTTTGCCGATGCCGGCTGCCGCTATCTTCAACTCGACGAGGTCAATTTCACCTACCTGTGCGATCCCAAGCTGCGCCGGCAGGTCCTCGATCGGGGCGAAGACCCGGCCCAGCTTCCGGCGATCTATGCCGGGATGATCAACGCCGCGATTTCCGACATTCCCTCCGACATGACCATTACGATGCATCTGTGCCGCGGCAATTTTCGCTCGACGTTCGTGGCCGCCGGCGGCTATGAACCGGTTGCCGAGACGCTGTTTAATGCGATCAATGTCCACGGGTATTTCATGGAATTTGACAGCACGCGCGCCGGCGGGTTCGAACCGCTGCGGCTCGTGCCCAAGGGCAAGACCGTCGTTTTGGGTCTCGTCACCTCCAAGTCGGGTTCGCTCGAACGCAAGGACGCCATCAAGCGTCGCATCGACGAGGCCGCAAAATTCATACCCCTCGATCAGCTCTGCCTGTCGCCGCAATGTGGCTTCGCGTCGACCGAAGAAGGCAATATACTCAGCGAGGATGAGCAGTGGGCCAAGCTTCGATTGGTTGTCGAAATTGGCAGGGAAGTGTGGGGTTGAATCTTGTTGGCGAGGGCCGAAAATATGGGCGCGGACCAAAAAACTCCTTACACTCAATCTGCTTATCCAACGGATTCCGTGCGTCGCGCTTCGCGTCGCCGCCACCAAACAACGGAGGGTGATCATGTCGAAACACTGGAAGAGCAATATCATTGGGCGCGGACTCGCTGCGGTCGCGGCCGTGGGCCTGCTGGCGTTTTCCGCCGCCGCAGCCAAGGCTCAGGAGCCGATCAAGATCGGCTTCAGCATGTCGCTGACCGGTCCGCTCGCCGCCAACGGCAAGATGTCGCTGGTCGCAATGAAAATCTGGGAGGATGATGTTAACGCCAAGGGCGGGTTGCTCGGCCGTCCCGTGAAGCTGATCTATTACGACGATCAGAGCAATCCATCGACGGTGCCCGGCATCTACACCAAGCTGATGGATGTCGACAAAGTCGAGTTTGTCGTCAGTGCCTACGCTTCGACCCAGGTCGCGGCCGCTATGCCGGTCGTGATTCAGAAGAACCGGCTGTTTATCAGTCTCTTCGGCACCGGCATCAATGATACGTTCAATTATCCAAAATACTTTTCGATGATCCCGAACGGGCCGACGCCGAAGCCGGCGTTCACGCGCGGCTTTTTCAAGGTGGCGGAAGCGCAGAATCCTAAGCCGCAAACCATTGCGATCGCGGCCGCCGACGCGGAGTTTGGACGCAACGCCTGCGAAGGCGCCGAGCAAAATGCAAAAGCGTCGGGATTCAAGATCGTATACAACAGGGCCTATCCGCCGAGCACGACCGACTTCTCGTCGATTGTGCGCGCGGTCCAGGCGACCAATCCCGACCTCTTCGTCGTATGTTCCTATCCGCTCGATACAGTCGGCATGGTGAAGGCGATGAACGAAGTCGGCTTCATGCCGAAAATGTGGGGCGGCGCCATGGTCGGACTGCAAGCGACGGTATTCAAGACGCAACTTGGCCCGTTGCTCAACGGCATCGTCAATTACGAAACCTGGCTGCCGGTGAAATCGATGGAATTCCCAGGCTCGCTCGACCTACTCAAGAAATATCAAGCGCGTGCGGGCGCCGAAGGCGTCGATCCGCTCGGCTATTACATGCCGGTGTGGGCCTATGCCTATCTGCAGGTGCTGCAACAGGCGGTCACCGAAGCCAAGACGCTGGACGAAAACAAGCTCGCCGACTACATCCGCGGCGCGACGTTCAAGACCGTGGTCGGCGACGTGAAGTTCGGCAAGCAGGGCGAATGGGTGGAGGAGCGCACGCTCGCCGCGCAGTTCCAGAACATCAAGGGCAACAGCATCGACGACTTCCGCGATCTGACGACCGAGGTGATCATCTATCCGCCGCAATACAAGTCGGGCGAGGTCATCTATCCTTATGCCAACGCAAAGAAAAAATAGCAGATTTCGCGGCGGGTCTGCAGTTTGCCGGTCGGCGCTTGATGCGCCGGCCGGAATGTCTTCCGGGCGTTCAGCAGCTGGGGAAGTGTCGTCATGATGCGCACCAAGCCGCCGTTTCGCGCCGACCAAGTCGGCAGCCTGCTGCGCCCGCAGGCGCTGAAGGAGGCGCGCGAAAGGCGCGCCAGGAATGAGATTACGCCGGCGGAGCTCAGGGCGGTCGAGGATCGCGAGATTGCGCGCGCCATCCGCAAGCAGGAGGAGGTCGGCCTGCAGGCGATCACCGATGGCGAATTCCGCCGCTCATGGTGGCACCTCGACTTTCTGTGGGGCCTCGGCGGCGTCGAACGTACCGTAATGGAAACGGGCATCAAATTCGCGGGCGTCAACACGCGCGCCGAAGGCGTGAAGGTATCCGGCAAGATCGACATGGCCGGCCCGCATCCGATGGTCGAGCATTTCAAGTTCGTGGCGGCGCACACCAAGCGCATGCCCAAGATCACCATTCCGGCGCCGTCGGCGATCTATGGACGCCCGGTGCGCACCCCGATCAATGAGACGGTATACCCGAAACTCGACCAGATGTTTTCCGATCTCGGCCGCGCCTATCGCAAGGCGGTGCGCGGATTTGCCGATGCCGGCTGTCGTTACCTGCAGCTTGACGAGGTGTTTATTGCCATGCTGTGCGATCCAAAATACCGCCAGCAAATGCGCGATCGCGGCGACAATCCGGAAGCGCTCGGCGACATCTACGGCGATCTCATCAACACGGCGATGTCGGACATTCCCGCCGACATGACCATCACCATGCACCTGTGCCGCGGCAACTATAAGTCAACGTTCATGGGCGCGGGCGGCTACGACGCGGTGCAGGAAATCCTCTTCAACAGGATCAAGGTGCACGGCTATTTCATGGAGTACGACGACGAGCGTTCCGGCGGTTTCGAGCCGCTGCGCATGCTGCCGAAGGGCAAGATCGTCGTGCTCGGCATCATGACGACGAAAACGGGTAAACTCGAATCCAAGGATGCGCTCAAGCGGCGGATCGAGCAGGCGGCGAAATACGTCGACATCGATCAGCTCTGCATCTCCGGCCAGTGCGGTTTCGCCTCGACCGAGGAAGGCAACGTGCTGACCGAGGACGAACAGTGGGCAAAACTGCGCCTAATCGTCGAGGTCGCTAACGAAGTGTGGGGGTAGGACCAGCCGCACGTCTTTTTTTACCCTCCCCTGGAGGGGGAGGGTCGCGCGCAAAGCGAGCGGGGTGGGGTGAGTTTTCTTTTTGCGAATTCGGACAAGTGGTACGTCCGGCAATGGAATCCACTGGAAGGCCGGAGGGCGGATTTCACACTCAACCGCAGGGAATGGGCTGTTTGTCATCGCGTACATGGCAAGTATTACAGGCATTAAAGCATGCGCGCCCTGTTTACATTGGTTCTGGTGTTTGGCGCGGTGGCGGCGGTCTATGCCTAGTACATCCTGCGTCGAACGGTCGAAGCGACCCGCGAAGCCGGCGCCATATTCAAGGAAACCGGCAGCATTACATAGACCGCCAAGCGATTATTTGCTCACGAAAGCATTCCCGAGAATTTCCGGCTGACATCAACTCAACACACCTACCTGGACCGCAATTTTTCGGAATTCTCAGGCATTTACGCCGATCAGGCGCGCGAAATGGCAACGGTGCTGGTGGTCAAGTTTATGGAAGCGCGCGAATCCGCTGGCCAGCCGGTGGCAGCGCAAGAGCGATCGCAGGCGATCAAGGATGCACTGGATATGGCGATGCGCTTTTATGGCCGGCAGTGGTGTGTCGAACGCGCGGTCTCCTAATTCACCACTAAAAAAGTTCACCCCACCCCGGCTCGTATCTCACTTCGTTCGATACTTCGCCGACCCTCCCCCTCCAGGGGAGGGTGAGCACCGCCGATGACGGGCGATCCGACGCACGCGACAAGCCCTGCCATGACAGGTTAGAGTCGGTGTCATGTCATCTCACACCACCGACGATCTGACTCCGATCCGCGAATCCGTCCGCGCGCTGTGCCGGAATTTTCCCGGCGAATACTGGCGGCGGCTCGATCGCGAGCGCGGCTATCCGGCCGAGTTCGTTGCGGCGCTGACGCAAGCGGGATTTTTGGCGGCGCTGATTCCCGAAGAATACGGCGGCAGCGGTCTGACGATGCGCGCCGCGGCCGCCATCTTGGAAGAAATTCATGCTGCGGGCTGCAACGGCGCCGCCTGCCATGCGCAGATGTATGTCATGGGAACGCTGCTGCGGCACGGCAGCGCGGCGCAGAAGTCAGACTATCTGCCGCCGATCGCCCGCGGCGAGATGCGGCTGCAAGCCTTCGGCGTCACCGAACCGACGTCGGGGTCCGATACCCTTAGCCTGCGTACCACCGCCGTTCGCGAAGGCGACCACTACATCATCAATGGCCAGAAAATCTGGACCTCGCGCGCGGAACACTCCGACCTCTTGCTGCTGCTGGCGCGCACGACGGCGCGCGAGGTGGTCGAACGCCGCACCGAGGGTCTTTCTGTCTTCATCGTCGACATGCACCTCGCGAAGGGTGGAGCCATCAGCATCAACCCGATCCGCACCATGATGAACCACGCCACCACCGAGATCTTCTTCAACGATCTGCGCGTGCCGGCGGAAAATCTGGTCGGCGAAGAGGGGCAGGGCTTTCGCTACATTCTTTCCGGCATGAATGCCGAGCGCATCCTGATCGGGGCCGAGTGCATCGGCGACGCCAAGTGGTTCATCGAGAAGGCCGCCGGCTATGCGCGCGTGCGCGAGGTGTTCGGCCGGCCGATCGGGCAAAACCAGGGCGTGCAGTTTCCGATTGCGCGCTGCTACGCGCAGATGCGCGCGGCGGAACTGATGGTGCGGCAGGCGGCGGAACTCTACGACGCGGGGCAGGATTGCGGCGCGGAAGCCAACATGGCGAAGCTCTTGGCGGCGGATGCCTCGTGGGCCGCAGCCGACATGTGCGTGCAGACGCACGGCGGGTTCGGCTTCGCCGAGGAATTCGACGTGGAGCGCAAGTTCCGCGAAACGAGGCTCTATCAGGTCGCGCCGATCTCGACGAACCTGATCTTGTCCTATCTCGCCGAGCATGTGCTCGGCCTGCCGCGGTCGTATTAGGGTGTGATCCCGAAAAAGCCTGCCCCCGGACTTGTTCCGGGGGTTGCAGACTTTTCGGAAAAGATCACACCCAAAATCAATATGTTAGTAGGCTGTCCGATTCAGTCCGAGTTGATCAGACTCTAGGGTGTGATTTTTTCGGATTGAAGCACCTGCGTGGCACCGTCACCCTTCAAGTGCCGCCGCCCGCACCATTGTTGATTGTGGCCGGCTGTTCATCATATAGCGTTGCGACGCGTCCAATCGCCGCGCTCCGCATCGAACATGAAGTCCCGGCGCATTGGGACGGCATCGCGGGTTTTCGCGACCAGAAGCTGAAAGACCATATGCGACCCGTGCAGGAATTCGAGCTCGACGGCCGCAAGGTAATATTCCCACATCCTGCAGAACCGCTCGTCGTAGATCTGCGCCGCCCGTTCCCGGTTTTGGGCGAAGCGCTCGCGCCAGTGGCGAACGGTGTGATAATAATGCAGACGCAGGATCTCGATATCCGCGACCCACAACCCGTTCCTCTCGGTCGCGGCGAGAACTTCCGAAAGCGCCGGCACGTATGCGCCGGGAAATATGTACTTGCGAATGAACGGACCGGTTGTTCCCGGCGGCGACATCCGTCCAATGCAGTGGATGAAGGCGTAGCCGTCATCCTTTAGCAGGCTGCCGATCTTGGCGAAGTACTCGTCGAAGTGCGAACTTCCGACGTGTTCCATCATGCCGACCGAGACCACACGGTCAAAGCGCCCTTCGACTTGCCGGTAATCAAGCTCGCGGAATTCCACTAAATTGGCGACGCCCGCCGCCTTCGCGCGCTCGTTGGCGACACGAATCTGTTCCGGCGAAACATTAATGCCGACTACGCGGGCGCCGGTCCGGCGGGCGAGATGAATGGCAAACCCGCCCCATCCGGAGCCGATCTCGGCGACGGTCATTCCCGGCTTAAGCTGCAGCTTCGCCGTGGCATGGATGAGTTTGTAGTGTTGCGCCTGTTCGAGGGTATCGTGCGCGGGATCGCGGAAGTAGGCGCATGAATACTGCAGGTCGGCGTCGAGGAAGAGCCGGTAAAGGTCGGTTGCGATGTCATAGTGATGCCGGGCATGCCGCGCGGCCGTTCCGACAGGATTGGCCTGATGCCATCGCCGAAGCCTGCGCCACAGATTCCGTAACAACCGTTGCGAGCCGTGCGCGGCAAGCGTGGAACGATTGACCGAAAACAGCGCCAGCAGGTCCTGGATGGCCGAGCCCTCTTCGAAGGTGAGGGCGCCATCCATGTAAGCTTCGCCGGCGCGCAGTTCCGGATTCAAGAAAAGCCTGGTTTCGAGCCCGCGCCGATTGATGCGGGCGGTTACCGCCGGCCCGGGCCGCTTGCCGCCAAATACGTGAAGTTGGCCGGACGCATCGTAGAGCCGGAGCGTTCCGTTCTTGACGAATTTCTCCAACAGATCGGACAGCAATCGCACTGAAGAGCACCTCGTTTTCAACGGGATCGAGACGGCACGTCGATTTTTTCTTGTACGATATCATTGACCGGCAATCGAGCCCCTCGCTCCAACAAAGCTTCCCTCGCATGGGATGCATTGCCGCGCGCGGCCACATCCGTCACCCCGAGGTGCTCGCGCGCGGCGCGCGCACCTCGGAGTGACGGCGATAGCAACGTTGTTTCAATCTAAGAGATCGCGACCTTCTCCGTCGGCACGCCGCGCGGAGGCGTCCGCCGCAGGCTGCGCGAGGAGCCGATGACGCTCAGCAACGGCAGCGACGCCAGCGCATCCGACGCGTGTCCGCAATTCAAGCTGGACCGAAAAATATATGCTCGCCGCGAGCCGTTCAGCCTATACGCATAAGCGACCTGTAGCGCGCGGATTGGAATTATGGCGCTTCGGAATAAGCTGAGTGAGGAGGCCAGCAGACGCTGGGGTGTGTACTATGATCTTGCAATCTGCTGTCGCTGTGCGTCTGCGCCGGCAGCGGCTGGCGAGCTTCTGACGTAAGGACTAAAGGGTTTTACTTTTAAGGACGGAGGACAACATGAAGCGCAGCGTGAGCCGTATTCTGACGACGCACGTCGGCAGTCTTCCGCGGCCGCAGGACCTGATCGAACTCTATCAGCAGGATGCGACCGACAACGCTCTTCTACCGCGACTGAAGTCCGCCGTCGCCGAGGTCGTTAAACAGCAAGCCGACGCCGGCATTGATGTCGTCAATGACGGTGAATTTGGCAAAGCCATGCGCCGCGCCGTGGATTACGGCGCGTGGTGGTCTTACGTCTATGATCGTCTTGCGGGCTTCGAAGTCAGACAAGCTCAGGCCGACAAGGGACGCACAGCGTGGACCTTCGGCAGCAAGGAACGCAAGGAATTCGCCCAATTCTACAAGGAAGACGGCGGGATGGGGACCGCGGGCCAAACCGCCGGCAGCAGCGCCAGCCGCCTGTTTGGGCTGGTTTGCACTGGCCCGGTCCGGTACACGGGGCACGCGCTCATTAAACGCGACATCGACAACTTGAAGAGCGCGCTTCGTGGCGCTCACATCGAAGAGGCGTTCATCCCGGCTGTATCGCCCGCGACCCTGCAGATTTTGCCAAATGAGCATTACAAGAATGCAGAAGATTATACGTGGGCGCTGGCTGAAGCGATGCGCGAGGAATACAAAGCGATTGTCGATGCTGGACTCATCGTGCAGATCGACGATCCCGCTCTGGTCGATATCTATGACTGGTGGTTCTCGCTGAAGGGCGATACGGCCGGCTACCGCAAATGGGCGGAGTTCCAGATTGAGGCGCTCAACCACGCCCTGAAAGATATTCCGGAGGATCGCGTTCGTTTCCACATCTGCTGGGGTAGCTGGCATGGCCCGCACAAGGGCGATGTTCCGCTCAAGGATGTGGCTGACCTTTTGCTCAAGGTGAAGGCGCAGGCCTATTCGCTGGAGGCCGGAAATGTTCGCCATGAACACGAATGGAAGGTTTGGCGCGACGTCGCCAAGCTGCCTGCGGGCAAGATCCTCATCCCCGGTGTTGTGAGCCACGCGACCAACGTTCTGGAGCATCCCGAAGTCATCGCGGATCGACTTGTCCAATACGCCTCCGTTGTCGGCCGCGAGAATGTTATCGCTGGGACGGACTGTGGGCTCGGAGGACGGATTCACCCGCAGCTTGCCTGGGAAAAGCTGCGCGCACTCGCGGAAGGTGCCGAGCTTGCGAGTAAGCAGCTCTGGCGCAAACGATGATGCGGCACGCAACCCGCGCGATCAGTTGGCATATTTCCGTACTGATTCCGCCATTGCCTTCACGTTCTCAAGCCTTGCCTCATCGGGAATTCCGGCGGCGCCGTCCAAAATAAAGCCGCCACTCTTGCCGACCGTGTGAATGAGTTTTTTGCAGTACTCGTCAACATCGTCGGCTGTCCCCGCGTTGAGCAACGCTGACGGTACGTTGCCGCGCAGGCAGACGACATCACCCAGAATCTCCTTTGCCTTGAATATGTCGCTTCGCTCGAACCAGTATACGGCTTTGCCGCGCGGAATTTCGCCGATCAATTCAAGACGCGACGTGCAGTCTCCTTCCCACAGCACGGTAGGGACGACGTCGTTCTCGATCAAATGCAGGAGAATCCGGCGCAACGCCGGCCAGTAGAACGTTTTGAACTGGGTGGGTGACATGAAGCCGTCGAGCCCCCAGTGCAATGGAATGAAGACGTCAGGCGTGCGGCTCGCCTTCGCCTCTTCGACTACGCCGCGGATCAGCGTCTTGCCGGCCGTCTCGATGGCGGCAAGCAGCTTGTCCTTGTGGCGAAACATATCAAGCATCGCGCCCTTCGATCCCCGTAGGAAATCGCTGATGTGGTCGAACGGCGCCTTGCAGAAGCTGCCGCCGATGAATGGAAAGCCCAGAGTGGCGATCTCTCTGGCAAAAGCAGCATTCTTCCTGGCTGCGTAGTCGGCGCGCTCGCCGACCTCGATCAATCGCTGCAGGCTCTCGCGCAATTTGGGATTGGCGAAGGCTCGCATGCCGCCAATCAGCCGCCACTCCGACAGTGAGGCAATGTCAGGAAAGAACTGCAGCCCATCGTAAGCGCCCGCAATGCGCGGAAGGTATTTCGTGATGTAGAACAGGGTCGGGTCGGAAATATATTCATCATACTCCGCCGCCGTGATGAATTCCTTGTCGAGGTATTGAAACGTTACGTCCCGATCGGGTCCGTGCCCCGGCCATTTCAGGGGCTTGTAATCCAGCGCCTCAAGCGTCGGCCCGTACGCATAGAGCGACGACGCAATCGCGTCCGGCTGCAACATCGTAATTGCGGCCTTGTGTGCGGAGGCGCCCTTGTCGGCGTCGTACATCTGGTCTTGGCAGGTAATGCCAGAAATGCGCACCGCCCAGAAGCGGGCCGTATAGATAAACGGAACCCGATCGGTCGCCCTGAGAGATACTGCGTCGGCAAGGCGACGCCTCCGCTCCTCGTACAGTTCCTCCGGCGTTTTTTCGGTCATGATGACACCGTGCTGACCGCAACGCAGCGCGCGTTGTTAGGCTGAAGGCTTCAAAGCTATGCGGGACGAGCAGCGCCGGTCAACGGCCACATCTGCCTCGGCCCGGGAGGTCGCGATGATCCCACGGACAGGACGCCATTATCGCGCGGTTGCGAAGCGACCTACATCGGCCCGGGTGAATCCTGAACTTACTTGATTGGTAGGCGTCCGAAGGCATGATTTGCCGTTTTTCTCCGACGTTCGGAGATATTTACGCATGATCCGGCGATATGGATGCTGGTTCGCCGCCCCGTGCACGAAGCCAGAGCTCCGCATCGGCGAAGTCAAGAAAGAACGCGCGCCAAAGCAAAAAGTTGACGCGCGCTACACGCCCTCAACGAATTCATCCTCGCTCAGGCGAACCCTTGTTCGGAAAGACATGCGACAAGCTCCCGCGGCAACGGCCAGGCCCTGCTCCGTCCCTGCTCCAGATTGAACGCGGTAAGCACACGGGTCTCGAAACATTCGGCGGCGAGCACATCGGCCTTGCGCACACGGTGGTGCAGATCGAAGGCGCAGCGATGCAACTTAGTCACCTCGGTCTCCAGAACGATCGAGTCGCCGTAGCGTAACGGCGTAAAGAACTTTGCACGGGTTTCGACCAACGGCATGCCGTCGATGCCGTGGCGTGCGGCGAGTCCGTCGTACGTCAGCTTGCCGGTTGCAAGTAGCGCGTGCAGCGAGGCGTCAAACCAAGCGAAAAAGCGTGGATTGAAGACGACGCCGGAGGGGTCGCAATCCCCCCATTCGACCAGAATGTTGCGTTGATTTGTCCGCATGTGACCTCAATCAGAGTGATTTGTTCAAGACCGCGCCGGGACTGCTCCTCTTGGCCCATCGCGGAAGTCGTGCAATGTCTACCCTTTGTCCGCAAAGCGCTCCAAAGCGGATATCGACCGACCGTTGCCTATCAATTTCAATTGATGAATGCATTGCCGAGAGTCCTGCGACGCGCTACTCCGCCGGGACGCCGCGCGGCGACGTCCTCCGCAAGCTGTGCGACGAGCCGATGACGATCAGCAACGGCAGCGACGCCAGCGCCAGGATCAAGAGCAGGTTGAACGCGTTGGAAAAGCCGATGATCATCGCCTGCTGCGTGATGATGTTGTCGAGCAGCGCGCGGCCGATATCAGAGCTCAAGTCCAGTGTACGCGCCACGTCCGGCGCATGCAGCGCTTCGTTGAACGGGGTGATGTGCTCGGCGATTTGCGCGTGATTGACGCTGGTCGAGTTGACCAACGTCGCGATCACCACCGGAATCCCGATCGAACTGCCGACGTTGCGCACCAAGGTCAGGATCGCGGTGCCGTCGGTCCGCAGGTGCCCGGGCAGCGTCGTGAAGGCGACCGTGCTCAGCGGCACGAAAACCAGGCCCATGCCGAGCCCCTGCACCATCGTCACCACGACGATCGTCGAGCCCGGCGTCATGTTGGTGAAGCCGACCATCGCGTACATCGTCGCCGCCGTCATCCCCATGCCGACGAACATCAGGCTGCGGGCCTCGAACAGCTTCAGCAATCTGCCGACCCCGAGCATGCCGACCATGGTGCCGGCGCCGCGCGCCGCCATCATCAGCCCGGCCGACAGCACCGGGTAGCCGATGACGTTTTGCAGAAAGATCGTCGACAACGCCATGGTCGAGAATACCGTCATGCCGAGGATGACCATGAAGACGCAGCTGCCGGCAAAGTTACGATCCTTGAATAGCTCGAAGCGGATGAACGGTTGCGACGTCGTCAGCGAATGCGCGAAGAAATAATAAAAGCCAATGACGGCAATGACGGCTTCGGTGATGATCTCGGTGGAGCCGAACCAGCCTTGCTGCTCGCCGCGGTCGAACACCAATTGCAGCGCGCCAATGCCGACCGTGAGCGCGAGAAAGCCGAGCCAGTCAAAGCGCAGTTCGGTTTGCGCGTCGGTTTCATCCATGAAGGCCATCAGGCCAAGCACCGTGACGATGCCGATCGGCAGATTGATCAAAAATACCCAATGCCAGCTGTAGGTTTCCGTCAGCCAACCGCCGATCGTGGGACCCATGATCGGACCCAGCATCACGCCCATGCCCCAAATTCCCATCGCGGACCCACGATCCTCCGGCGGGTAGGCATCGAGCATCACCGACTGGGACAGTGGAATTAGCCCGGCGCCGAAGACGCCCTGCATCAGCCGGAACAGCACCATCTGCTCGATCGAATGCGCCAGGCCGCAGAGCATCGAGGCAAAAGTGAAGCCGGTGGCGCAGACGAGAAACAGTTTCTTGCGTCCGAACCGGGTCGCAAGCCAACCGACCGGCGCCGTAAAGATCGCGGAGGCGACGATGTAGGACGTCAGCACCCAGTTGACCTGGTCGATGGAGGCCGACAGCGAGCCTTGCATGTAGGGCAGCGCGACATTGGCAACCGTCGTGTCGAGCGCCTGCATGATGGTCGCGGTCATGGCGCAGACCGTCAGCATCGCGCGCTGCAGGCCGCCGGGATATTTGGCGGCGTGCGCGAAGGTCATGGCGCCTTCTCCGCAATGGCTTCGGTATCGGCGAACAGCGACCAGAACGTCCGCCGCCGCCGCGTGTCGATTTCAACGCTGGCGCTCATGCCGGCGCGCAGCCGGGCAATGTCGTGGTCGGGATCGATCGCGATCCGAACCGGCACGCGCTGCACCACCTTGACCCAGTTACCGCTGGCGTTTTGCGGCGGCAGGATTGCAAATTGCGCACCGGTGCCCGGGCTCACCGCGACGACGCGGCCGTGAAACGTGTGGCCGGGAAATGTGTCGACATACACCGCCGCCTTCTGCCCGACGCGCAGGAAGGTGATGTCGGTTTCCTTCGGGTTCGCATCGACCCACTGACGATCCTCGTCCATGACAGCGAACACCGGCGTGCCCGCCGACACGTAGCGGCCGAGCTGGATGGCGTCGACCTGGGTGGCGGCGCCCGCCATCGGCGCGCGCACGACCGCGTGGTCGAGGTCACGCTTGGCCTGTTCGAGCGCGGCCGCGGCCTGGGCGTAAGCCGGGTATTTTTCGAGCGGCAGATCGGGGTCGCCCAGCAGCTGGTTGCGGATTTGGGATTCTTGCTGTGTGAGCTGCTCGACCTGCGTGCGCGCCGCCGCAAGTCCGGCAAGCGCCGTGTCGGCGTCGGCGGCGGAGCCGGAGCGACTGGCCAGCAGCGTCGATTTGCGCTCCACATCGTTGCGCTTGAGCTGGACAGTCTCGCGCGCGATCGCGGCCATCTCGCCGACGGCCTTGAGGTTGGTCTTGAGATTGGCGAATTCGGTTTGCGCGGTGGCTAGCCGGCTCTCGGCCTGGGTCATCGCCAGGCGAAACGGCACGGGATCGATTTCGAACAGCACGTAGCCCGCGTTGACGTGCTGGCCTTCGGTCACGATCACACGGCTGATCTTGCCGGCGACGTCTGGTGTGATCAGCACTTTCTGCGCGCCGACGTAGGCGTTGTCGGTGGTGATATAGCGGCCGCCCATCAGGTAAAAGGTGAGACCGGCAAAGGCTGCGACCGCCGGTATCACGATCAGCAGGATGCTGCGGCGGTACTGCTTGAAGACTCCGAGCGCGGCGCGCGCGCGCCATGTCGCCGCGCGGGCGCGCGATGTCGCGGCGCGGCGCGGCGGCACGACTTTGAGCAGCGCGTCGGCGGATTTCGTGGCCGGATCAGCGCTCATTTCAGCCCTGAACGCGGGATCAGCCATACGAGTGCTCCAATTCGGCCTCCTCGCCGCGGTTTTGGATCGCCGTGCGCAGGTTTTCCTTGGCGATGGCGAGCTGCGCAACCATGTTTTCAACTTGGGAGCGGTCAATTCCCGCCAGGATCGTCGCCATCAAATCATTCGTAAGATCATTGAGTTGATCGATAACCGGCCGCGCCGCCGGGGTCAGGAACAGCCGCTTTGCGCGGCGGTCCGCGGGGTCGTTCCGGCGCTCGATCAGGCCGCTATCGCACAGCCGGTCGATCAGCCGCGTCAGCGTAATCGGCTGGATATCAAGGAGTTCCGCGAGTTCGGACTGCTTGAGGCCCTCGGCACGTTCGACGCGGAACAGCACGGCCCATTGGGCCCGGGTCATGCCGAGTTGCCGCGCCTTGTGATCGGCGTAGGTTCGCAGCATCCGTGCTACATCATTGATAAGAAAAGCAAAATCTCGCTGAACCGGAAAGGATCTCATGCTGCCTCACCTTATAGGATTGATATTATAAGGCACCTTATTAAAAAATCACGGACCAATTCGTTCAAACTCGCGTGTTCCAGTCATGCACCGCGTGCGCTCCGCCCAATTCCGCGTGCGCTCCGCCCCATTCCGCCTGCGCTCCACCCCATTCCGCCGCGCTCCACCCGATTGCGCGCAGGCCGCGTGACGCGGCTCCGGCATTTCGGCACAGTCTCGCCTGTGCCCGCGTGCGGCGCGCATCGGCGACCCGCGCGCGGCGCAACACCACCCCCTGTGAATGAGGAACCGCCATGGACAAGGCTCTCTACGACAAAGGAATGACCGTGCGCCGCGCCGTCCTCGGCGACGCCTACGTCGACAACGCGGTCAAAAACGTCGACGCCTTCAATCAGCCGCTGCAAGATCTGCTCAACGAATACTGCTGGGGCGCGGTGTGGGGTCGCGAGGGTCTGCCGCGCAAGACGCGCAGCATGCTCAATCTCGCGATGATCAGCGTGCTCAATCGGCCGCACGAGTTGCGCGCGCATTTGCGCGGAGCGCTCAACAATGGACTGACCCGCGCCGAAATCAGCGAGATTTTCCTGCAGGTCGCGATCTACGCGGGCATGCCGGCCGCGGTCGATTCGTTCCGCACCGCGCGCGAATTTTTCGCCGAGATCGACGCCAAGCGCTGAGCGTTCGAACAACGGGAGTGCCGCATGGAAATCGGATTCATCGGCGTCGGCCGCATGGGCACGCACATGGTGCGCCGGCTGATCGCGGCGGGGCACGCGCTCATCGTGTATGACGCCAGCCCCGCGGCGATCGCGCGCGCGGTCAAGCTCGGCGCAACGCCGGCATCCTCTCCGGCCGATGTCGCCGACCGCGTCGCGACCGTGATGGCCAGTCTGCCGACGCCGGAGATCGTGCTTGCGGTCGCGACCGGGCCGCTCGGCGTCATCGAAGGCAAACGCATTCGCCGCTTCGTCGATCTGTCGACCACGGGCGCGCGCATGGCATTGCGTATCTGCAACTTGCTCAAGGCGCGCAACATCGCGCAGATCGATTCACCGGTCAGCGGCGGCGTCGGGGGCGCGGAAAAGGGCACGCTGGCGGTCATGGTCTCCGGCCCCGCCGCCGAGATCGCCGAGGTCGAGCCGGCGCTTGCGGTCATTGGCCGGATCTTTCGCATCGGGGAGCGCCCGGGCGCGGCGCAGACCATGAAGCTGATCAACAATTTTTTGTCGGCGACGGCAATGGCGGCGACCGCCGAGGCGGCGGTGATGGGCGTCAAGGCCGGGCTCGACCCGCGCTTGATGTTCGAGGTCATCAACGCCGGCTCAGGGCGCAACACGGCGAGCCAGGACAAGTTCCCGCGCACCATAATGACGCGAACGTTCGACTATGGTTTTGCCACCGCGTTGATGCTCAAGGACGTCAAGCTCTGTCTCGA
>JBGPOB010000009.1:0-24074 GCA_041487815.1 Xanthobacteraceae bacterium
ACTGCCGAACTTTTTTGCCGCGCCTTTGGGCAATCCGATGCTGATCGACGCCGAGAAATTCGTGGCGGCGTTCCTGCCGGAGACAATTCCAGCGACGTTCGAGGAGTTGAAGATTCCGTTGACTGTGGTCGCCGCGGACCTCTACGGGCGGCGCGAGGTCGTGTTCCGCTCCGGCCCGCTGCGGCCGGCGCTGGCGGCCTCGATGGCGGTGCCCGGCCTGGTGCAGCCGCGCTTGGCGGACGGGCGCGTCCTCGTCGATGGCGGCGCCGTCGATCCGATGCCGTTCGGCCAGCTCTCCGGGCGCGCCGATGTCGTCGCGGCGATCGACTGCTCCGCCGGGCGCGACGGCGACGGGCAGGTTCCCGATCCCTGGGAATGCATTTTCGCGACACTGACCGTGATGGGACAGACTATCGTCGCCGAGAAACTCAAGCACGGCGCGCCGGACCTGATCGTGCGGCCCAACGTCGGCCAGTTCCGCCTGCTGGATTTTTTCCTCGCCAGCGCGATCCTGCGCGCCGCCGAACCGGTGAAGGCGGAGGTCAAGGAGAAGCTCGCGGCGTTGCTGGGTTAGCTTCGCCGCTCCGCACCCGTCATTGCGAGCGAAGCGAAGCAATCTCGAACCGCACACATGTGCAATTGCAAGATTGCTTCGTCGCCGTTCCGGCTCCTCGCAATGACATCCGCGTTTGTCGTCTGAGGCTGGGCTCCCTATCGCCGTTCCCGAAAAAACTCCTTGAGCAGCGCCGAGGCTTCCTCTTCGCCGATGCCGCCATAGACTTCGGGGCGGTGATGGCACGTGGGCGAAGCGAAATAGCGCACGCCGCTCTCGACCGCGCCGCCCTTGGGATCTGCGGCGCCGTAGTAGAGCCGCCGCACCCGCGCAAACGACAGCGCCGCGGCGCACATGGCGCAGGGCTCGAGCGTTACATAGATATCGCAGCCGGTCAGCCGCTCGGTGCCGAGCGCCAAGGCGGCGGCGCGGATCGCCAGCATTTCGGCATGCGCGGTCGGGTCGCGGTCGGCGAGCGTGGCGTTGCCGGCGCGCGCGATAATTGCGCCGTTTTCCACGACCGCGCAGCCGATGGGCACCTCGCCGCGCGCGCCGGCGGCGCGGGCTTCGGCCAGCGCTAAATCCATAAATGAATGGGGCACTCGTGATCCAACCATAATGCTGCTATCAGACGCCATCTTATCGCTAGGCAAACCCATGGACCGCAAGAAAAAGCCGCCCGAAGAAGGCGCGCGCATCGCCAAAGTGATGGCGCGGGCCGGCCTGTGCTCGCGGCGCGACGCGGAAGGCTGGATCGTGGCCGGCCGGGTGGCGGTCAACGGCGCGGTGATCCGCTCGCCGGCGCTCAACGTCGGCGAGAACGACCAAATCATGGTCGACGGCAAGCCGCTGCCGCGGCGCGAGCGCACGCGGCTCTTCCTCTATCACAAGCCGCGCGGCCTGGTGACCACGAACGCCGATCCGGAAGGGCGCGCGACCATTTTCGAGACGCTGCCCTCAAGCCTGCCGCGCCTCATCAGCGTCGGCCGCCTCGACATCAACAGCGAGGGCCTGCTCTTGCTCACCAACGACGGCGAACTCGCGCGCGCGCTCGAACTGCCCGACACCGGCTGGCTGCGGCGCTACCGCGTGCGCGCGCTCGGCCGCGTGTCGCAGGCCCGCCTCGATACGCTCAAGAGCGGCATCTCGATCGACGGCATCAACTACGGCTCGGTCGAAGCCACCATCGACCGCGAACAGGGCGCCAATTCCTGGCTCACTCTCGGCATCCGCGAAGGCAAGAACCGCGAGGTGCGCAACGTGCTGGGCGCGCTCGGGCTCGCGGTCAACCGCCTGATCCGCGTCGGCTTCGGCCCGTTCGAACTGGCCGACATGCCGGAGGGCGCGGTGGTGGAAGTGCCGACGCGCGAATTGCGCGCCGCGCTCGG
The DNA here is from genome assembly GCA_041487815.1 of Xanthobacteraceae bacterium. Classification (GTDB taxonomy): domain Bacteria; phylum Pseudomonadota; class Alphaproteobacteria; order Rhizobiales; family Xanthobacteraceae; genus CANJBX01. The sequence continues at coordinate 1,942 of JBGPOB010000009.1, forward strand.
CGAACGCATCGCCGCGCTCGCCGATCTCGATTTCTCCGGGCCGATGTCCGGCGCACCGCCCGCGCGCGAGCGCGAATTTACGCCGCCACGGCGCGAGCGCGCCGGCGCGCCGTTCAAGAAGAACCGAGAGGAACGCGGGCGCGCTGCCGCTCCATTCAAGAAAGGCTACGAAGCGCGCGAACGCCCGCCTGGCGCGTCGGCAGGCGCCCCCGACGCGCGGCCCAAGCGCGTCCAGCCGCACCACGGCGACACCCACGCCTGGCGCGGCGGCGATGCGCCGCTGCGCCGGAAATATCGCGGCGCGCGCGCGGACGATTGGGAACCCGACCCCAAGAACGTCGCGCCCAAGCGCACCGGCGAGATCGCCGACCGCAAGGGCCGCGTGATCGCCGTCGAGCGCATCGGCGAGCCTAAGCCCGAGCGTGACCGCGACGACCGGCGCTACGGCAAATTCCGCGGCGGACCTGCGGGCAAGGGCGGCGAGCGATTTTCTCGCGGCGGGCCGCCGCGCGCGGGAGCCGCGCGCGGAGAATTCAGGCGCGATGACAAACCACGCGGCAAGTTTGCACGCGACGAAAAGCCGCGCGGCAAGCCATCGCGCGAGGGCACGCCGCGCGGACAATTTGAACGCGACAAGAAACCGGGCGTGCGCGACGCGCGCCAGCGTCGTGGCTTCGATCGCAGCAAAGGCCCGCGGCCCTCGCGGCCGCGGCCAAAGGAATAGAATACCGAGTCGCGCATGATCTATTCCGAAAACCGGTTCCCACTTTTCGGGATCATGCGCTGATGCGCGTCGTCGGCGGACGCTTGCGTGGGCGCGCGCTGGCCGCACCGCCATCGCGCGCGATCCGGCCGACGGCCGACCGCCTGCGCGAAACGCTGTTCAACATTCTTGCGCACGCCTATGACGATCCGGTCAGCGGCGCGCGCGTGCTTGATCTTTTCGCCGGCACCGGCGCGCTCGGCATCGAGGCAGTGTCGCGCGGCGCGAGTTTCGCGCTGCTGGTCGATGATGGGACGGAAGCACGTGCGCTCATCCGCCAGAACGTCGAGGCGCTGGGACTCGGCGGCGTTACCCGCATTTTCCGGCGCGACGCGACGCAGCTCGGCGACGTTCACCCGCTGGAGCCCTTCACGCTGGCGTTTCTCGACCCGCCCTACGGCAGGGGGCTGGCGGAAATGGCGCTGGCGTCCGCGCGCGCGGGGCGCTGGCTCACGCCCGGCGCGCTGGTTGTGGTCGAGGAAGCCGTAGCCTCGAAATTTGCCGCGCCCGCGGACTTTGAGGAAATCGAGCGGCGCGCACAGGGCGACAGCGAACTGATCTTTCTGCGCGGGAAGTAGGGCACGGCCGCGCGACTGGTTCGGATACCCTCCCCTGCAGGGGGAGGGTCGGCGAAGCATCGAACAAAGTGAGATGCGAGCCGGGGTGGGGTGAACTTTACTTGCGGCAAGGAAAACTCACCCCACCCCGCTCGCTTCGCTCGCCACCCTCCCCCTCCAGGGGAGGGTGGCACCGCGGATGCCGGCCGGTCTCCACGAATCAAGCTATCGCCGCCCGAACAGCCGCTCGATGTCGGTGAGTTTTAACTCCACATACGTCGGCCGGCCGTGGTTGCACTGGCCGGAATTGGGCGTGACTTCCATTTCGCGCAGCAGCGCGTTCATCTCTTCCGGCTTGAGACGCCGCCCGGCGCGCACCGAGCCGTGGCAGGCCATGGTGGCGGCGACGTGCATCAGCCGGCGTTCGAGCGGCAGTGCCTCGTCCCATTCGGCGATGTGCTCGGCGAGATCGCGCACGAGTGCGCCGGCATCGATCTCGCCCAGCAGGCCCGGCGTCTCGCGCACCGCCACCGCGCCGGGTCCGAAGGCTTCAACCGCAAGCCCATAGCCCGCGAGTTCGCCGGCACGCGCCACGACGCGCGCGGCATCGGCCTCGTCGAGCTCGACGATTTCCGGGATCAGCAGGATCTGGCGCGCAACGCCGGCGCGCGCGAGCGCGGCCTTCATGCGCTCATAGACGAGGCGCTCGTGGGCGGCGTGCTGATCGACAATCACAATACCATCGCGTGTCTGCGCCACGATGTAGGTCTCGTGCACCTGCGCGCGCGCGGCGCCGAGCGGATGATCGATGAGGTCGGGCGACGCCGCCACCGTCTCGACGCGCGCATCCGCGGACGGCGCGCCGGCCTCGAAGGCCGCCTGCGCGGCTTCGGCAAAGCCGGCCAGCGCGGTCGCACCCTGCGTGGAGTAACTCGGCCGCGATGGCGACGTGCGCCAATCATAACCGCGGCGCGGCGCGGCGTTGGTTCGAAACGCCGCAACGGTGGCGCTGCCGCCGGTCGTGGCGCTGCGTTGGCCTTCGCGCGCCAGCGCCTCGTGCAACGCGCGCACGATCACCGCGCGCATCAAGCCGGCGTCGCGAAAGCGCACCTCGGCCTTGGCGGGATGGACGTTGACGTCGACTTCGCGAGGATCGACGTCGACGAACAGCGCCACGATCGGATGGCGGTCGCGCGGCAGATAGTCGGCATAGGCGCCGCGCACGGCGCCGAACAGGAGCTTGTCGCGCACCGGGCGGCCATTGACGAAGAGATATTGCGCCAGAGAATTGGCGCGCGTCAGCGTCGGCAGCGCCGCGTAGCCGGAAACCGCCATGCCGTCGCGGCCGCCTGCGACTGCGACCGCGTTGGCGCGAAATTCCGCGCCGAGTACGTCGCCGAGGCGCGTGAGCCGTCCTGCCGCGTCGGGCAAGGCCGCCGCCCAGGTCACCGGCGCGCGCTCCTCGCCGGCAAGCGTGAAGGCGACATCGGGCCGGCTCATGGCGAGGCGCCGCACCGCATCGCGGATCGCCTCGGCCTCGCTGCGGTCGGTTTTCAAGAATTTCAAGCGCGCCGGCGTCGCATAGAAAAGGTCGCGCACCTCGACGCGCGTGCCTTCGCCGAGCGCGGCGGGCTTGACCGCCGACTTTAAGCCGGCATCGACCGTGATGGCGAAGGCGTGCGGTTCGCCAGCGTGGCGCGTCATGATCGAAAGCCGCGCGACCGCGCCGATCGAGGGCAGCGCCTCGCCACGAAACCCGAGCGTGCGGATCGCCAGCAGATCGTCGTCGGCGAGCTTCGACGTAGCGTGGCGCTCGACCGCGAGCGCCAGATCATTGCGGTTCATGCCTTCGCCGTCGTCTGCGACACGGATCAGCCGCCGCCCGCCGCCGTCGGTGACGATGTCGATGCGCCGCGCGCCCGCATCGAGCGCGTTCTCGACAAGTTCCTTGACGACGCTCGCCGGCCGCTCGACGACTTCGCCGGCGGCGATGCGGTTGACGGTGCCGGGATCGAGCTGGCGGATGGGCATGGCGAATCAGTCCACGAGTTACAGCCAGTTTACCGTCATCCTGGAAGCCCGGCTCGGATTACAATGTTGCAGCTCCCCTCCCCCCGCGAAGCGGCGGGGAGGGGTCGGTGTGTTGCATTGTCATTGCGAGTCGCCGAAAGGCGACGAAGCAATCTCCATGAAAATGTTACGAAGGAAGATTGCTTCGCTTCGCTCGCAATGACAATTCTCCCCACCCAGCTATGCCCGCTATTCTAGGGCGCGGACGCTGCTCATTTCCCCGTGAGCCGCCGCACCGCCGGCGCTCAAACCGCCGCCGCGTCGACGATGCCGCGTATCTTGTCGTAGGTTTCATCGGGATTTTGAATGTCCCGCACCCCGACGCCGCTGGCGGACACGTTGCCAAATCCGAACGCGGTGAAAACGTTGTTGTACGTAGAGGAACCGGTCGCCAAGGTCGCGAGATAGATGGTGCCAAGGCCGCACGTACGTTGAAAGATGTTCTTGTTCAGCGTGACCTCTTTCACGTCCCTGAACTTGATGACCTTCTTGTTGATGGTGAAAAATCCCTCCTCGAATTCAAGCCGGTCGGGGAAGAACCGGTATTCCGTGCGCGCGTAGTTGAGCCTCTTGCCGAAATAGGCCACCAGCGGAACGCCGACGAACGCCAACGCGCCAAACAATATGAACGGCGCCCATGAATTGTTTGGAAAAAGATGAAACGACATCGTCATCCCGCCGAAAAAGCCGCCAGACCAGACCGTGAAGAACAGCTGGAATGGCAGCTGGCGCAGCAGCGCGATCCAGCCGACGAATACCGGTCTGAGCGAGAAAATCATGGGTATCACCGCCGAATCGGTGCGAATGAAGACGACCCAATTTACTCGAAAGTTCCGGCAACGCCACGCTACAGCTATTCGAACGACGGCTCCGTTTGCCGCATTCCCTGATGCCCGAGGCGCTGCACAAGAAAATGAACCGGGCCATCCTTTGAGATGGCCCGGTTTGCTTCAACGCTTCAATTAAACATCAGCCCGGACCGCCGCCATTGAAGATGGCGCTAGGCACCCCAAGCGGGTCGATAATGTCGAGCGTGGTGCCCATGGTGTCGTTCCATTGCAGCGTCTTTTCGCCGATATAAAGCCGAACGCCGCCCATCACCCGATTGTCGGTGTTGCGGAACGAGGTCGAGGAGGTAGGGCTCGATATATCAGTCGCGGTTCGCGAGCCTTGATAGGTCGCAAATATCGCGAATGGCGAGCTTGCGAATTTGTATTCTGCCTTCGCGCGCCACAACCAGGTTTCCATGTCGGACGACGGCGGCGTTCCAAAAGTTGAGGTGAAATCGAGACCCCCATTGGCATAGAGCACCGTGCCTTCTAGCCGAAAATTCGGACTGGCATAAAAGCGCGCCGTGCCGCGAACAAACCAGGCGTGCATGCTATCGAGGCTCGGAGAAATATTGCCGATCGTGGAGTCATAGCCGGCCTGGCCGTAGAGCGTCAGCGAGCCCAGATACAACTGGCCTTCTAGACCAACAACTCCATGGCGGACGGCGCTGATGAAGAAGGGGCCAGTGCCATCGCCAGCGCCAACAAAGACGCCAAACAAGCCACGCTGCGGATCACGCCAGTTGGCATGGCCGCCGACGAGATAGGCGTGGGTTGAAAAGTGACCCGAACCAAAACCAGGGGACGTAAACCGGTAGCTCGTCCCTTCCGCCTGGGCATCCAGCTGCAAGCTGGCATTGGCGGCCCACCAGTAGTTGACGCGTCCGGCGCCGCCGAGTGCCCAACCGTCGAACCTGTTGCTGAAGAAGTCGCAAGGAAACCCCACCTCACAGAACGTAACGGACTCCTTGGAATTTGCCCACCCGGAATAAAGTTCGACGTAACCGGTCACTGACGGCGGCGCCTCCGGCGGCGCCTTTGTGACCATCGGAGTCATGTCCGCTGCACCGGCCACCGCCGTAAAAAACGCCAGCGCCGCGGCGCTCGGGATCACGCGATTGATCATCATAGACTACCCCCCAAGGAATTTACCGGTGAGTTCAATTGGGCCGACATTGGGACGCCGGTCGCATGCGCCAGCGTCTGCCATTGTTCCCACGTTAGAAGTTTGAGTCCCAAACTCCCGTAATCGACGCGCAGATATCCATCGCTACCCTGAACAACGGAGGCTGGGTACAAATAGGCGACCTCTTGCGCCATGACTCCGACGTAGACGACGTCGCTCCACAAGTAGCGGTAACGATAGAGGCCAAGCCCATTATCAAGACGCGCGACCAAGACGATGTCGCGCTTGAGGCGCGCATCCGATGCCGACATCCCGCCGCCGCCGGTGAAGATGGCGCTTGGCACGCCAAGCGGGTCGATGATGTCGAGCGTGGTGCCCATGGTGTCGTTCCACTGCAGCGTCTTCTCGCCTATGTAAAGCCGGACGCCGCCCATCACCCGTTGATCGGTGAGGCGAAGGCTTTCGGTGGCGGTAGGTGTAGATAAGTCAAACGTGGTTTGCGAGCCTTGATAAGTCACGAAAACCGAGAATGGCGAGCTTGCGAATTTGTACTCTGCCTTCGCGCGCCACAGCCAGGTTTCCATGTCGGACGACGGTGGCGGGCCAAAAACTGAGGTGAAATCGTAACCGCCGCTAGCGTAGAGCACGGTGCCTTCCAGCCGAAAGTTCGGATTGACATAGAAGCGCGCCGTACCGCGTACAAACCAGGCGTGAAGGCCGTCTAGTCCCGGAAATATATTGCCGATCGTGGTGTCATAGCCGGCCTGGCCGTAGAGGGTCATTGAGTTCAGATACAATTGGCCTTCAAGACCAACAACGCCATGCCGCATGTCGCCGCCACCAACGATCCCGCCGCTGCTGACGTCGCCGGCACCGACAAAGACGCCAAACAAGCCGCGCTGCGGATCACGCCAGCTGGCATGGCCGCCGACGAGATAGCCCTGCGTCGAAAAATGGCCTGACCCAAAACCCGGATCTGTGAACCGATAGCTTGTCCCTTCCGCCTGGGCATCGAGCTGCAAGCTGGCGTTGGCGGCCCACCAGTAGTTGACGCGTCCCGCGCCTCCGAGCACCCAGCCGTCGAACTTGTCGCCAAAAGAGTCGCAAGACCCACCTATATCGCAGAACGTGAATGCATCCTTGGACTTCGCCCAGCCGGTATAGAGTTCGACGTAACCGGTCACTGACGGCGGCGCCTGCGGTGGCGCCTTTGTGACCATCGGGGTCATGTCCGCTGCGCCGGCCACCGCCGTAAAAAGCGCCAGCGCCGCAGCGCTTGGGATCGCGCGATTGATCATCATAGGCTACTCCCCAGGAGAAATTCAGTGGTGAGTTTGACGACGGCAAAAACGATACCATGCACGTGCGCCCGAGAACCGCAGGCCGTAGGCGGCATACAGGAATTCAAGACAGATGTGGCAAATCCGTCACAATCGAGGGTCAGAAAATCTCGATGTTTTCACGGTCGAGGTTTACACGCCTCCGTTTTCGCGCGTATCGGGCCATGCCGCTGGGTCGGATTTCAGGGGTCACGCGCTCCAACATTTCGATGGAAGCCGTGGTCGCCCAATTCGACAATGAGCTAATGAACAGCGCGATGCCTCCTCGTTACCCCAGTCGGACCTGCCGCAAAGTCTGCTATCCGGTCACTATCGGGGGCTAAGCGGACGCGGCAGAAGCTCTGATCGACCGATCATGATTGATGAGGACGCGTCCTAGAGCGCATTCAGCAAAAGTGGAATCCGGTTTTGCGCTCGTGTGGCGGATTTGAAGTTCCTTTACGGATTCGGCAGCGTTAGAAGGAACTTCAAATCCGATACCACACGAAAATCATAGATTTGCTCGTGTCCCTTTGATTCCGAAGTTCGTTCAAGGGAATGCCGCGGCGACTGACGAACTTCGGAATCGGGACACGAGTATGCGCTCTAAACCTAAAGTAGACGCATTTTCTGACGGCGAACCGGTGTCCACTTCGCCTGAAAATGCTCTAGTCAACACCGGGTTTGAAGCGACGCAGCGCCTTGACTCCCCCGCGGATTTTCTTGCCAGCCAGCCTTCGCTCGCGCGCGCCCTTGGTCGGCTTGGTCGGCCGGCGCGGGACCGGGCGCACCGCGGCTTCGCGGATCAGGTCGATCAGCCGATCCTGCGCATCCTGCCGGTTGCGCTCCTGGGTGCGGTAGCGCTGCGCGGTAATGACAATGACGCCGTCGCGCGTCAGCCGCCGGCCGGCGAGACGTTGCAGCCGGATGCTGACGTCGTTGGGCAGCGACGGCGAATGCCGCGCATCGAAGCGTAATTGCACCGCGGTCGAAAGCTTGTTGACGTTCTGCCCGCCGGGGCCGGACGCACGGATGAACGTCTCCGACAGTTCGGATTCCTCGATGCTGATGCGGTCGGTGACGCGGATCATAACCAATCTCTCGCTGTCATGCCCCGCGCAGGCGGGGCATCCAGCATACGTTTGTTGCGCTAACAAGCACTGGAAACCGTACTGGATCGCCCGCCTTCGCGGGCGATGACAAAAAATTATTTGCGGTCCACCAAGTACTGCTTCGCCAGCACCTTGGCCTCTTCGACCGCCGGCTGATCGAACGCATCGACGCCGAGAAGATGCGCGGCGATGATCGTCTCCAGCATGAAGTGCATGAGCAGTTCGCCCAGACCCGCCTCGTCGAGCGTCTCGACGTGAAGCGTGCGCACCGGAACGCCGTTCTTGGCAAACGTCTCGATCATGGCGCGGCCCTGCGCGGCGACGAGATCGCCGATCGACTTGCCGGCGATGTAAGCGGCGCCGGCCTGGTCGGCCAGCTTCGCCTCGACGCGCGGGCCGCGGCCAATGACGTCGGTCGTGATGACGGTGACGAGCTTGTCGCGCGGGCCCGACAGGAACAATTGCTGCTGGCTATGCTGGTCGACGGGGCCGAGCGCTGCGAGCGGCGTCGTGCCCTTGCCGTCCTTGCCGAGGCTCTCGGCCCACAGCTGAACATACCAGCGCGTGAAACGTTCGAGCCGGTCGGCATAGGCCATCAGCACCGCGATTGTTTTTCCCGACTGCGCCCCCGCGAACGCCAGCGCCGCACCCAGCGCCGCGGGCACATCCTGCGGCGGTTTGCCGGCGAGCACCGGCGCCAGCGCCGCAGCGGCGCCGGCGCGGATCGCGCCGATGTCGAGGCCGGCGATTTCAGCCGGCAACAGCCCGACGTTGGTCAAGACCGAAAAGCGGCCGCCGACCTTGGGATCGTGGTCGAGCAGCGCGACATCGTGGGCATTGAGCAGCGCGCGCAGGCTGTTGGTCCTGCCCGCGGCCGCGGGTTCGGATAGGCCGAGAAACAACGTCGGGATTTCACGCGCGAGGCCCGCCTCGGTCGCCGCCGTCAACGCGCACGCCGTCTGCATCAGCGTCTCGGCCGTGCCGCCGGATTTGGAGATCGCGACAAAGCGCGTGCTGGCCAGCGGCAGGCGCGCCAGTACTTGGGCAAAGGTTTCGGGATCAAGATTGTCGAAAAAATGCAGCCGGGGGCCGTCGCGCAACACGCCCAGGCCGGGTACGGCATAACCGGCAAGCTGCGCCAGCGTCTGGCCGCCGAGGCTCGACCCGCCGGTCCCGAGGAAAACGACGTCGGTTGCTTCGGCGATGAGTTCGGAGGCGGCGGTGGCGATGGCGTCAAGATCGTCGGTGCGTTCCGGCAGAAGCAAGAGCGGCAGTGCGCCATCGCGGTGGCGCGTCCGCAGGTTATCGAGCGCGCCGGCGCTGCGCGCGAGCGCGGCATCGACGGCACGCCGGGCAATTCCGCCGGTTCCGATCCGCTCCGCCAGCGCGTGCTCGATCGATTGCAACATCGCCATGGCTGTCTCCGTGGGGGGGAAGGCGAATGGCCGAATCGGCGTTACTTTAGCGCGCGAAAGGCAAAAGCGGGTGTCGCCCGGGTGGGTCACACGCCACACGCCGCCGATGCTGGAAATGCCAACCGGCCTTCGGCGCGTCCGCGAGCGCTTCAGTCCGGGCCTGATCCTACCCGCCGTCGCGCCGTGCCGGTACCGCGGCCGGCACCGTCGCCGGCGCCGGCGTGGCGCCCGAGCCCGCGACCGATGGGCCGCGGCCGACGACGGTCGCCAGCATGTCGGCCATGAGCAGGCGGCGCGCAACCCGTTTGACGTCGTCGAGCGTGACGGCGTCGACCAGGCTGTTGCGGCGGATGAAATAGTCGATCCCGAGGTCGGCGAGCTGCAGCATCACCAGCTGGCTCGCGATCTTGCCCGAGGTATCGAACCGCAACGCGTAGGAGCCCTTGAGGAAGGACTTTGCCGCTTCCAGCTCCTCCTGGGTCGGACCGCTTTCGGCCATTCTGCGGATTTCGCTCTGTATGACCGCGAGCGCCTCGTCGGCGCGATCGGTCCTTGTGGCGGTGCCCGCAACGAACAGGGCGGCATGGTCGAGCGGCAGCATGGACGAGTGGACCGAATAGGCGAGGCCGCGCGCCTCGCGCACTTCGCGATAAAGCCGCGACGTGAACGAGCCGCCGCCCAGAATATGATTGAGGACGTAGGACGCCATGAAGTCGGGATCTTTCTGCGCGAGTCCGGCGCCCCCGACCAGCACCACCGATTGCGGCACGTCGAGCTCGACCGTGAGCTTGTTGCCGAGCGCCAGGGGTTGCGCATTGGATACGTCCGCCAGCTCGGCCTTGGCCGGCAAGGCGCCAAAGATGCGGTCGACAATGCGCCCCGCTGCAACCGCATCGACGTTACCGACAATGCCGATCTTGAGTGTGTCGCGCGCGAACGCGCGATGGACGTAGCCTTTCAGATCGTCGGCGGTGATGGCCGGCACCGTCTCCAGCGTGCCGCCCACCGGTTGTGCGTAAGGATGACCGGCGAAGGCCTTCGCCCACCAGCTGCGGTTGGCGAGGTCGTTCGGATTCATGCTCGCGCGGCGCAGGCCGGACAGTGCCTGCGCACGCACGCGCTCGACCGCGTCGCTGTCGAAGCGCGGCGCGGTCAACGCCAGCCGCAACAGATCGAATGCAATGTCCTGATGCTCGGCCAGCGTGTAGAGCGAGCCGCTCAGATAGTCGCGACTGGCGGAAAAGTGGAGCCCGATGGCGTAATTCTCGACGCGCTCATGAAACGCGCGCGAGTCGAGATCGCCCGCGCCCTCGTCGAGGAGGTCCGCCGCCAGGCTGGCGAGGCCGGCCTTGTTGGCCGGCACCTGGCTCGATCCGCCGCGGAACGCGAAGTCGATGGCGATCAATGGAATGGTCGGCTCGCGCACCAGCCAGGCTTCGATCCCGCCCGGACTGACAATGCGCTCGACCGCCGTTGCGGCGCGGGCCGGTGCGGTCGGCAACGCCAGCGCGCCGGCGACGAGCGTCAGCGCGGCCGCCGCGTGCGCCCCGCGCGCCAGAATGCGCAACATCGAAACGACGACCGTCACGACTTCTTCTCCTTCTTGTCGCCTTTCGCGGGCCATTCCTTGACGAGATATCCGGTTACCGAACGCTGCTTGCCGAGCCAGGTGCGCGCAGCATTGCGAACCGCATCCGCGTCGATGGCGCGCACGCGGTCCGGCCACGACTTCACCTGTTCGATGGTCAGGCCGGTCGCAAGCGCGGCGCCGTACCAGCGCGCCATGGTGGCCTGACTGTCCCTGGCGTAGACCGCGTCGGCGATCATCCGTGTCTTGGCGCGATCAAGTTCCGCGGCGGAAACGCCCGCGTCCGCGACTTCCGCGACGACGGCATCGATCGCGGTTTCAAGATCTTCGAGCGACGTTCCCGGCCGTGGCGTCGCGTAGATCGAAAAACTGGTGGCATCGACGGATGTGCCTGAATAGTTCGCGCCGGCGTTGATCGCGATGCGCTTGTCCTCGACCAGCGTGCGATAGAGACGGCTGTTCTGGCCGCTGCCGAGAATATGCGCCAAGAGATCGAGGGCCTCGGCCTCGCCGGGCCCGGCCTGCGGCTCCGACGGCACCAGATAGCTGCGCTGCAAGCTCGGCTGCGCGGCGCGCGGGTCCGCCAGCATGACGTGACGCACCGCCACCGGGTCGGGCTCCTGCGGCCGCGCGCGCACGCCGACATCCGGGCGCGCGGCGACCTTGCCGTAGATGTCCTCGGCCAGTGCCTTGACCTCCTCCGCACTGACATCGCCCGCAACCACGACGATCGCGTTGTTGGGCGCGTAAAAACGGCGATAGAAGGCGAGCGCGTCCTCGCGCGTCAGCTTTTCGATTTCGCGGCGCCAGCCGATCACCGGCCGGCCATAGGGATGGTTGAGATAGAGCGCCGCCGCCACCTGCTCGCCAAGGCGCGCGTCGGGGCTGTTGGCGACGCGCATGTTGTATTCCTCCAGCACGACATCGCGCTCGGGCAATACGTTTTCGTTGGTGAGCACGAGGCCGGTCATGCGGTCCGCCTCGAACCCCATCACCACTGGCAGGTGCTCACGCGCGATGCGCTGAAAGTAGCCGGTGTAGTCGGCGGTCGTGAACGCATTTTCCTGCCCGCCGACGGTCGCGAGCACCTGCGAGAATTTTCCCGACGGATTCTTCTCCGTCCCCTTGAACATCAGGTGTTCGAGAAAATGCGCGATCCCCGAAACGCCGGGCGGCTCGTCCGCCGATCCGACGCGATACCACACCATGTGCGTGATGACCGGTACGCGATGGTCGGGGATGACGACGACGGATAGGCCGTTGGCGAGCGCGAAATGCGCGATCTCGGTGTCGGCCGCCGCCGCGCGAACTGGCGTCCACGCCGCCGCGCCGGCAAGGACTGCCGACGCGACGGAGATTGCGGTGAGGGGCGAGAGCGCGCGGCAAAAAGTCAGCGGCATTTTCTTTGGTGTCTTATCGTTGCAGCGCCGCGCCCCGCGGCCAGCTATTGTTCCTGCGATCGTTCCGGGGCGACAAACCTATCGACCGTCAACGCGGAAGCGACAGTATTACCGCTCAGGGAGTGTCGCCCTTCAGCAGATCTTCTCGTCCCGCGTTCTTGGTCGGCTCCAGCTTGCCCTTCGACCCGTACTGGTACTTCGGCGACGGCGTTCGCAAGCCGGGCGGCGGATCGGTCAGCCGCTCGCGGGGCGGCTCTTCCTTGAATTGCACGACCTTGCCATCTTTGCTGAAAATATTGGTCCAGTTGAAGCCGCCAAAGCCGAGCTGCGATGGAGAGAGTTGATTCTCGTTCGACTCCAGCTTCGCGGACGACTCGGCCCGCGGGGGCGTATTGCCGGCAGCCGTGCGGCCGGCGCGCGTGCCGCGCAATTCGTCGGGGCGAAGCTGGCGCTGGTCCTCGATTTCCGCTTCGGTCGTGTTCAGGATTTTGCGCTTGGTCTTGCGCGTGCGGGTAACGTCCGGATCCTTCGGCCAGGCGGGATCCTTGGCTGCGATCGCGGCGGAGTTCTGCGGCGCCGGCAGATCGGTCGACGGCGGCACCACCAGCGGCGAGCGCTCGTGATAGTCGATGCTGCGCTCGACGTCGCCGTCCTGCCGCAGACCCAGGTTATAAAGCATGTTCTTGAGGAATTTGGTGTCGACGGTGTCTTCGACTTGCTCGTCGTCCGCGGCCAAGGCCGGGCTCATGGCGTGACCGGCGAAGAGCGCGCAGGCAAGCATCGCGATCAACAGCACGCACATCGGCTTGAAGACGTTCAGGATCGTGCGAGGCATCTGCGGCAATCTCGTCTCTTTCGGCCCGTGGCTGGCGCCATGTTTGTTCGCGCGGATCGGCATTTTATTCAGTAAAATCAGGGCGCTTTTGCGGCGCCGGGCCTGAATAATGAATCATACAGGACGCCGGCGACCCCCGCAACGATGCCGACATCGGCGAGGTTAAAGACATACCAGTTGAAGCGGAAACCGCCGGCTGTGAAGTGAAACAGCACGAAATCGGCAACCGCGCCGTAGGCCAGCCGGTCAATGGCGTTGCCGGCGGCCCCGCCGAGGATCATTCCAAGCGCGATGGCCACGAGCACCGATCCTGCCCGCGCCAGCCAGACCCACAACAGCACGACGGCGGCGATCTTGACCCCGAAAAGCGCCCATTGGCCGAGGGTACCCTGCTGCGGAAACAGCCCGTAGCTGATGCCGGTGTTCCAGGTCAGCACGATGTCAAAATACGGTCCCAGCGCAAAGGCGCCGCGCGCCGGCAGATCGTAGACCAACAGCAGCCACAGCTTCGCGGCCTGGTCGGCCAAAACGGTCGCGAACGCGGCCACGAGGCCAAGCCTTGTATAGGCGCCGTAGATATCGAACACCGCCAGTTACTCCGCCGCTTTGCGCATCACTTCCCACTCGCGCAGGGCCCGGGCGTCACGCGGCGTCACATCGGGAAACTGCGGATCGGACCCGACCGCCGGAGAGATTTTCCAGGATCGCGCGCATTTGCGCCCTTCGGCGCGCTTCGGCGCGACCGCGACGCCGGCGACATCGGGCAGGCGGAAGGCGTCGGGCGGCCCCTCGCCTTCGATCAGCGTGGCGGCCGATGTGATGCAGATTTCCGCGAGATCGATGTCGAGGAGCGTCGCGAACAAGTCCATGTCGGAGACAAACACTTCCGGCGCGGCTTCGAGCGAGGAGCCGATGCGTTTTTGCGCGCGCTCAAGTTCGAGCGCACCGGTGACCACGCGGCGGACGTCGCGCACCTTGTCCCATTTGCCGGCCAGCGCCTCATTGCGCCACGCGGCGGGCACCTCGGGGAACAGTTCGAGATGGATCGAGCCGGCGCCGGGATCGCGTGCGAGCCACGCCTCCTCGGCGGTGAACGGCAGCATCGGCGCCAGCCACGATACGGTCGTGGCGAACACCCGGTCGATCACGCTGAGACAGGCCTTGCGCGTCGCCGACGAGATCGGGTCGCAGTAAAGCGCGTCCTTGCGGATGTCGAAGTAGAACGCCGACAGGTCGTTGGTCATGAAGGCGTTGAGGGCTGCGAAAATGCGCTTGTAGTCGAATTCGGCGTAGTGCCGGCGCACGGCCGCGTCGAGTTCGCAAAGCCGGTGCAGCATCAGCCGTTCGAGTTCCGGCATCTTTTCCGCCGCGATGCGATCCTCGGGACGGAAATGCGCGAGATTGCCGAGCATCCAGCGGATGGTGTTGCGCAGCTTGCGGTAGGTCTCGACCGTGGTTTTCAGGATTTCCGGGCCGATGCGCTGGTCGTCCCAGTAGTCGGTCGCGCAGGCCCACAGCCGCAGAATGTCGGCGCCGGATTGCTTGATGACGTCCTGCGGCGCGATCACGTTGCCGAGCGACTTCGACATCTTGTAGCCGGCCTCGTCGAGGATGAAGCCGTGGGTGACGACGATGTCGAACGGGGCGCGGCCGCGGGTGCCGCAGGATTCCAGCAGCGAGGACTGGAACCAGCCGCGGTGCTGATCGGAGCCTTCGAGATACATCACGACATCCGAGCCGCCGTCATGCTTGCGTTTGATTCCCGCGAGGCCCGGAAAGTGCTTGGGGTCTTCGAGCACGAAGGCGTGCGTTGAGCCAGAGTCGAACCAGACGTCGAGGATGTCGTCGACCTTCCGCCAGTCTTCGTTGGCGCGCGGGCCGAGGAACCGCTCGCGGGCGCCGTCGGCATACCAGGCGTCGGCGCCTTCGCGCTCGAAGGCCTCGACGATGCGTTGGTTGACCGTTTCGTCCTGGAGGATTTCGGCGGCGCCGTCGCCCTTCTCGCGCACGAACACCGTGATCGGCACGCCCCAGGCGCGCTGGCGCGAAATCACCCAATCGGGGCGATCCACGACCATCCCGTTGATGCGATTCTCGCCCTGCGGTGGAACCCACCTCGTTTCGGTGATCGCGTGCAGCGCTCGGTGGCGAAGAGTGTCCGATAACAGGTTTCCCGGAACGACCATGACCTCCTGCGATCGCGGCGGAGGCAATGGCGGCAGCATCGCATCCGTGATCGGCACGTCCATCGCGATGAACCACTGCGGCGTATTGCGATAGATCACCGGCTTCTTCGAGCGCCACGAATGCGGATATTGATGCTTGAGCCGTCCGCGCGAAATGATATTGCCGGACTTGACCAGCGCCTCGATCACCGCCTCGTTGGCGTCGCCCTTCTCGCCCTCGTCGGTGAGCACGCGCTTGCCGGTGAACCCCGGCGCCTGCGCGGTGAAGGCGCCGTTCTCGTCAACCGTATAGGGGATCGCGGTGTTGATGCCGCGCGCGGCGAGCGCGCGCGCATGCGCGGTCCAGGCATCGAAGTCGTCGCGGCCGTGGCCGGGCGCGGTGTGCACGAAGCCGGTGCCGGTATCGTCGGTGACATGGTCGCTTTCGATCAGCGGCACGCCGAAGCCGTAGCCGGCGGCGCCCTCGCGCAACGGATGCGCGCAGACCAGCGTGCCGAGCGTATCAGAGGAGACGGCCGCGCGACGTTCATAGGCGAGCACGCGCGCCTGCTTCATCACGTCAAGCGCCAGCGGATCGGCGAGCAGGAAGCGGTCGCCGACCTTGGTCCAGTTGCCCATCGGTGCATCCTTGACCTCGAACAGGCCGTAGGAAATTTTCGGGGAGAAGCTGATGGCGCGATTGCCCGGCAGCGTCCACGGCGTCGTGGTCCAGATCACGACCGAGGCGCCCGCGAGTTCCTTGGGACCGCCAATGACCGGAAACTTCACCCATACCTGATCGCTGACGTAATCCTCGTACTCGACCTCCGCCTCGGCCAGCGCCGTCTTCTCCACCACGCTCCACATCACCGGCTTCGATCCGCGATAGAGCGTGCCGTTCGCCGCGAATTTCATCAATTCGCGCGCGATCTGCGCCTCGGCCGGATAGGTCATGGTGCTGTAATAGTGGTCCCAGTCGCCGACGCCGCCGAGCCGCATGAACTCCGCGCGCTGCACACCGAGCCAATGCTGGGCCTCGGCCCGGCATTCATTGCGGAATGCGATCATCGCCTCGGGGTTCGACAGATTCGGCTTCGGCTTGTTCTTGGCGCGGTATTTCTCCTCCTCGACCTTCCATTCGATCGGCAGGCCGTGGCAGTCCCAGCCCGGCACATAGTTGGAGTCGTATCCGAGCATCTGCTGCGAACGCACCACCACGTCCTTGAGCATGGAGCCGAGCGCGGTGCCCATGTGGATATTGCCGTTGGCATAGGGCGGGCCGTCGTGGAGCACGAACTTCACCCGCCCCTTGCCCGCCGCGCGCAGCCGCCCATAGAGGTCGAGCTTCGCCCAGCGCGCGAGGATTTCAGGCTCCTTCTGCGGCAGCCCGGCGCGCATCGGAAAGCCGGTCTGCGGCAGGAACAGCGTCTTGGAATAGTCGCTCTGGCCGGATTTGGGCGCGGTCATGGCGCGCTGTTTAGCAGGGGCGTGGGTTGTCGCAAAGGCCGGGGAATTCAGACCGAGCTGCACAACTGTTGCTGTTCGACCCGGCCAAATCGTCCAAGCCTCGGTCTCCTATAGGAGACAGCCCGACGCGGCAACAGCGTCTACTTTACTATACAATTCTGGGTTACTTGTTGTGCATCGCCCGAACCCTTAGTTACCAATTGGGTTGTCCCGGCTTTTGGCGATGTTCGGCTGTCTCCGCCACCGATAAAGCTGGCGCGAGTTCCCGCAAGGCGCTCGGCAGCGCCGCCAAATCTGAGCTACCGAATTCCAAGCGCAGGTAGCGCGTTGCAATTGCAGCCGCCAGCCGCGCTTGTTCGAGATCGCGGGCGGCCTTTATGGGTTCGCGATCAGGGCGCGCCGACAGCCACGCTTTATGCAGGGCAAATGCACGAGGGTCGATAACGACCATGCGCACCGGATATCCGCGTTCATCGATCGCGACGGCTTCGAGCCTTGGCGAGTTGACAAGCCAATCGAGGCCGAAGATCGCGGCGCCTTCGAGATCGTCGGACAAATCCGTGAGAGCAGTGCGCCGACGATCACGAAATGGATTTCTAGCTTCGGGGCGGATCAAGTCAACTAGATAGCCGTCGTTATTTGATGCGCGAAAGCCACGGCGTCCCTGCGGCATGAACGACGTATCGATCCGTTGTAATATTCCGATCAACCCGCGCTGGTGAACGTCAGAAAGCGCCAGACTGATGTGGCGGCGCGCGTCGTAAAGCAGGTCCATGTCGCCAGTTGCCACAAGGCCACTTTCCGCCTGAACACCTGCAGCCGCCTCGTATGCAAACACTGCATTCGTACCAACAACCAGGAGATGTTCGCCCAATAGGCGATGCTCGTCGCAAGCTCTCAGGATGCGCGCCGCAATGGTCGGAACTCGGCCAAGGCCCATCGCCGTATTTACGGGCGCAACTTCGTCCAGCCGTCGCGTAAGTCCAGCAAGTCGATCGCGATGTTGCGCGCGTCCCTGCATGAAGGCGTCGTAGATTTTCTCGGTTTTGGAGCTGCGGAGACCCAAAGACGTTTCCGACCGCCCGATTTTTCGTAGCAAATAGTCGGACCCGTTCCGCTGTACCCATCGCATTCCGCCGATAAACCGACGGGCACCTTCGCCATTGGCCAGCCGCCACGCTTCATAAACTTGCTGCGTGTCGATTAGCTGGCGTCGCTGTTCGCCGCTTAAATTTATAATTTTCAACTGTTTTCCACTGTTACGATGGATTTCCAATAAAATAGTGGAAAAGCTAATTTTTGCAATTGATTACATGTCGTCTTGGGGGGTGTGATTCCAATACATCGATAA
Source organism: Xanthobacteraceae bacterium (assembly GCA_041487815.1). Taxonomy (GTDB): domain Bacteria; phylum Pseudomonadota; class Alphaproteobacteria; order Rhizobiales; family Xanthobacteraceae; genus CANJBX01. The sequence continues at coordinate 19,940 of JBGPOB010000009.1, forward strand.
ATAACTGATAAATAGACAATTTCCACAAAAAAGAAAAAAGAGCGACAAATAGTGGAAAGTCATTTTATTTCATTATCTTAACACATCCATTATCTCAATTTCATAGATTCTCGAGTGGCGGAAAGGCGTCGCCGGCGGCCGCCAAGAGTGCCCGTACCTCGCCAGCGTCCTCCTGCATGCGTTCGATCAGCGCTGCTGGCGAGGAGAATTTCTGCTCCGGCCGGACCCAGTCGATGAAGGCGACATCGATGGTTTGACCATATAAATTGTCGTCAAAATCGAACAAGAAAACTTCGAGCAGCGGCGCGCCGTTGTCGAACGTCGGCCGCCGGCCGAAGCTTGCGACGCCCCCGAAGCGCTTAGCCCCGAACCCGACCCGGACGGCATAGATGCCGTGGCGCAGACCGCAGCCGGCGGGGAGCCGCAGGTTGGCGGTTGGGAATCCCAGGTCACGGCCGCGCTTTTCCCCGTGCACGACCGCGCCCGAAAAAAACCATGGATAACCCAACAGCTCGCGGGCATCGGCGACGTCACCGGCGGTGAGCGCGGCGCGGATGACGCCGGACGAAAAGCGCCTCGCGCCGTCCTTGACCTCGGCCACGATCTCGACGGCAAGGCCGCGGTGTTGCCCTTCGGCGGCAAGATAGGCCGGCGTGCCGGCGCGATCGCGCCCGAAATGAAAATCAAAGCCAACCACGATAGCGGAAATACCGAGGCGGTCGATCAGCAACTTGCTGATGAAGTCCTCGGCCGAAAGTTTTGCGAGCTCGGCGTCGAAGCGCAAGACGATCGCGCCATCGAGGTCGGTCGCCGCCAGCAGTCGCAGCTTGGCGGTTTCGTCCGTGAGGCGAAATATCGGCTCGTTGGGACGAAAAAACGATCGCGGCGACGGCTCGAACGTCAGCGCCGCCGCCGGCCGCCCGGACGCCTGCGCACGCACGACGGCTTGCCGGATCACAACCCGATGGCCGCGATGCACGCCGTCGAAATTGCCGATCGCGACAACGGCGCCCGCCAGTGCGTGCGGCGGCGGCGTCCGCTGGCGTGCTTCGCGAACGACAATGAATGGCTTTGATCGATCGGCCATGGCGCGCAGGGCTTTGATTCGGTGGGCGGAAGTGAACGTCTTGCGCGGAAAGCTGGTAACGAGCGGGTGTCTTGCCCGTCAAGAAGGCATCACGTTAACGACATCTAATCGAAACACTGCGGGATTAGGCAGTTCGCTGCAATGCACTGGCGCAGAATTGTGCAAATAGCCAGCGCGAATTGTCGCCTCGCTTAACTCTCAATTCAACGACAGCGGTTAGGTTCACCTCCCTGGAGAGCAGACCATGCCCGTCGATTATTCTACGCCCGTGCTGGTGGTGAACGACTATTCGACCATGCGGTCGGTGGTGACGACGCTGCTCAAGCAGATCGGCTTCGAGCACGTCGACGGCGCCGGCGACGGGCCCGCGGCGCTGCGCAGGCTGCGCGGCAAGAATTACGGGCTGGTGATCGCGGATGCCGCCATGAAACCGATGAGCGGCGACGAGCTGCTGCGCACCATCCATTCGGACCCGGAGCTTGCGGCGGTTCCGTTCCTGCTGCTGACCGCGCCCGCGGTCGCCAAAAGCCTGCCCGCCCGCGCCGCCGCGATCGCCAAGCCGTTCAATGCGCGCACGCTGCAGGACAAGATCGCCTCGATCCTGGCGGCTTAATCCCGCACGCGCCTACCAGGCGAGCGTCCGCATGACGCCCGTCGGCTGCACGCCTTCGCGCGCAAACGCCGCCGCCAGCGCGGCCGGGTCCGGCGTTTCGCGATCGCCGAATTCTTCGGCGTGAATTCCGGCGGTGATGAACAGGCTGTCGATGCCGAACGTCGCGGCGCCTTTCATGTCGGTGCGGATCGAATCGCCGATCGCAATCACGCGCGTGTGCGCAGGCGTACGCCCGAGCGCCGTGGCGGCGCGTTTGAGCGCCTCTTCGTAGATCGGGGGATGCGGTTTGCCGGCGTAGAGCACCGCGCCGCCGAGATCGCGGTAAAGGTCGGCGAGCGCGCCGGCGCAATAGATCAACTGCGTGCCGCGCTCCACCACCAGGTCCGGATTGGCGCACAACATGAACATGTCGCGCGCGCGCAGCTTGCCGAACAATTCGCGATAGTCCGCGGGCGTTTCGCCCTCGTCATCGTATAGCCCGGTGCAGACCGCGTAGTCGGCGCGCTCGGCGTCGACAAACTTGACATCAAGGCCCGCGAACAGCGGGGTGTCGCGTCGCGGGCCAATGTGCAGGATCGCCTTGCCGGGCCGCTCGGCGACGGCGCCGCGCGTCACGTCGCCGGATGAAACGATGCCGTCATAGGCGTGGCCGGGCACGCCAAGCCGATCGAGTTGCCGCTTGACCACACCGCCCGGGCGCGGCGCATTGGTGATCAAAACCACCGCACCGCCCTTGGCGCGGAAGCGCGACAGCGTATCGTGCGCCAACGGCGAGGCCACGAGGCTGTTGTGCACCACGCCCCATACGTCGCACAAAACCACGTCGTAACGTGCCGCGAAATCCGAAAAGCGGTCGGTGAAGGCGGCTTCGTTCATGGCGCCGCCATCAACGCAACTGCGTGCGCCGCGTCAAGCCGCGGCCGCGCGGAAAATGCTTCGCACGGCGCGGTTTAATGGCCGCTACCGTGGTGTTGATTACTGCCGGCCGGCGCCACGTGCGAGCTTGGCCACGGCGGAAGTGCGCTCGGCCGCCGACGGGGTAGCGCGAGGAGATACGAACGGGGGCGCGGATGGCAGCGAGGACGGCGAACCGGGAGCGTGAAGGTCGGCATCCTCGCGCTCGTCGCCAAGCTGCGTCGCTTCGGGCCGTGCCGGGCGCGGCGGCGAAAACAAGTCGCCCTCGGCCAATTTCAGCTCGAAATCCAAGAGATCGACCACGGTCGATTCGGTCACGATCCCATCCGCGATCAATTCGATGCCATAGCGGCCAAGCAATCCGGCGAGATCCGCGGGATGAATATTCGCGGTGGCATGCACGGCATTGTTCAGCAGGACGGCCGCGGGCAGCTTCAGGAAACCGCATTTGCGTTCCGCCAAATCGCGCGCGTCAAAACGCAGATCGGTGATGTGATCGATGGCCAGCCGGAAGCCGAGTTCCGTGAGCCGCGCCAGGCTCGCTTCTTCGTGCGCGCCCAACTCGCGCAGCGCAGGGTACGGCAGTGCGAAGGCCAATGCCGTGGCGACGACGCGATTGGCTTCGGCGAAATCCGCGATGGGCGCGAATGCTTCGGGGTCTGCGAGCGTCGCAATTGAAAGGTTGCAAATGACGCCGACATCGCGATTTTTCGACTGCAGCCGGCGCACGATGCGCACGCAGCGCGCAAACATGAAGTTGTCGATGGCAGGCATGCAGCCGGCAAGCTCGGCGAACGGGCCAAAGTGCTGTGGCGCGATGATCTTGTCGTCGGCGGTGCGCAGCCGGGGCGTCGCTTCGTAGAGCCGCACCTTGCGTTGCGGCAAGGTGACAATGGGCTGTAGGTAAAGATCGAGCCGGTTTTGCGCGACGGCCTCGCGTACCAGCGCGGCGGCTTCGTCCGCGGTGTTATCCTGGAACGGACCTTCGGCGATTTTTTCCAGCGCGCGTGAAACGCTTGGCAGCGGCACCGGGATGAACGGCGTTTCGGCCGGCGTCGCGGCCATGTCGTCGGACAATTCGAACGACGCCCCCTCGCCTTCCAGCGGATGCAATGCCGTGATGGCGCGAATGGACGCGTCCTGCGATGCCACCGTTTGCGCGAGCTGATTGACCAAGAGCCCAAGCTCGCCGAGTTCGGCATGAATCGGCTGCGTGGCGACGAGCGCCCGCTGCGCGGCATGGTCCGCGCTCTTTTCAAGCGCCGCCAGACGGCGGCCCTGCTCGCCGACCTGGCGCGCGAGGTCGGCGGTGCCGCGCGAAAGATCGGCAATCTGGCTCGACAACTCGCCCTGGTAACGGGTGCGGATGGCCAGCACGTTATAGACGGCAAGCCCGGTCAGCGCGGTCAGCGCCACCACCGCCGCCTCGGCGACGCCGATGCCGAACGTCAGGTAGAGCGCAATCCCGAGCGCGCCGGCGATCAATACCATGCAGATTGCGACGAACAGCGCGCTCAGCC
>JBGPOB010000010.1:0-23923 GCA_041487815.1 Xanthobacteraceae bacterium
CCGCATCGACGATTCTTTCGCCGTCGTCGAGACTGGCGTGCCCGGCGTACCGGTGATGTATGAAAACCGGCCGGCGGGCGAGACCGACAAGAGCGGCAAGCTGCTGATTCCAAACCTGCGCGCCTATGGCAAAAACAAAATCTCAATCGATCCAAAAAATCTACCGGTCAACGCCGAGATTGACCAGGTAGATCAGATTATTGCGCCGGCCGACCGCAGTGGCGTCGTTGTCAAAATGGGGGCGAGGACCGATGTTCAGGCCGCCGTCGTGATCCTGGTGGGTGCGAACGGCAAGCCACTTCCCGTCGGTTCGAAAGGCCAGTTGGAGGGCGGGGGCGAGCCGTTCGTGGTAGGCTATGATGGCCGTGCATTCGTCAAGGAGCTGAAAGCTGCCAACACGGTCGTCGTTACCACTGACAAAGGCGAATGTCGTGCTTCGTTCGAGTTTGCAGCGTCGGCGGATCGTCAAGTCGTGGTTGGTCCTGCGAAGTGCCAGTAGGCTCGGCAGCGCGTCGGCGCAGTTTGCCTTCGTCACGCTGGCTGCGGCCGTGATCTTCGCGCCCGCTCCGGCTGCGGCGCAGAGCTGCAACTTCAACATCAGCAATCTCAGCTTCGGCAATATCGACGTCACGACGAATTCGACGTTCACATCGACCGCGACATTTTCGGCAAGCTGCACCGGCACCGCGAGCGCGACCGTCCGGGTGTGTCCCAACATCGATGCCGGCTCGGGCGGCACCAGTACCGGCAGCCCGCGCCTGATGCTGAGCGGCGGCGATCAGCTCAACTTCAACCTTTACCAGGACGGCGGCTACACCACGGTATGGGGCTCCAACCTGTGGGGATTTTCCGGAACGTTTCCTTCGCCGACCATCGATATCACGCTCAATGGCAGCGGCAGCGGAAACGCGAACCAGACGATCTTCGGCCAGGTCTGGAGCGGCCAGCGAACGTTGCCGGCCGGCAGTTATGCGTCGGCGTTCACCGGCGGCCAGGTCACGGTCGCCTACGACTACGCGACCATGGGATCATGCGCGACCATCGGCAGCAGCCACGGTACCTCGGCGCCATTCACGGCGAGCGCGACAAATGTCACGACGTGTTCGGTCAGCGCCAGCTCCGTCAACTTCGGATCGACCGGGGTGCTGCAGTCGGCGCTCGATGCAACCGGTTCAATCGGCGTGACCTGCACGAATTCCGCACCCTATACGGTCGCGCTTGACGGCGGCACGACCGGCGCCGCCGATCCGGTCCAGCGCAAGATGTCGAAGGCGTCGGAGCAGATTGCCTATGGGCTCTATCAGAATTTGGCGCATACGCAGCCGTGGGGCGATTCCGTGGGATCGAATACCGCGTCGGGAACCGGTTCCGGATTGCTGCAGACTTTAACGGTCTATGGCCGCGTTCCGGCGCAGGCCACGCCGTCGCCGGGAACCTATAGCGACACGGTGGTGGTGACGCTCAGCTATTAGTGAATGTGACAGCTACAAAGCCGCGCGCTTGCGTATCGACGCCCCGTTTGCGGCGCGCAGACGCCGCGGAATTCTCTTAAATAATTCATAGTAGCGTGGTGGGTATGCCAGCAGGTACGCCACGGGTTCGCGGCCATGAATGACGTGATGGAACAGGTCCCTCCGGCAGCCGCCGTCGCCTCACGTTCGGTGCGCGTTGCTTTCGTCGGCGCGCGGCCGGAGTTTCGCCGCCTGGTGGTGCGCGGCAGCGTGCTGGAGCTTTTCACCGCCGGATTTTATCGCTTCTGGCTGGCGACCGATATGCGGCGGCACCTGTGGTCGCATACGCTCGTTGAAGGCGACGCGCCGGAATACACCGGCAACGCAAAAGAACTGCTGATCGGCTTTCTGTTCGCTCTCGCCATCCTGGTTCCGATCTACCTCGTCTACTTCCTCATCGGCATAGAGGCCGAGCGGCTGCAGGCGTTCGCCAGCATTCCGCTGTTCCTGTTCTTTTACGCCTTCGGCCAGTTTGCGATCTATCGCGCGCGGCGCTATCGCGCGACCCGCACGGTCTGGCGTGGCGTGCGCCTGTGGATGACCGGTTCAGGCTGGGATTATTCCTGGCGCGCGTGCCTGTGGTCGCTGTTGGTGATTCTGTCGCTCGGTCTTGCCTTGCCGTGGCGCGAAGCCGCGCTCGAGCGGTTCAAGATGCGCCACACCCACTACGGGGATATCGACGGGCGTTTCGAGGGCACCGGCTGGGAGCTTTTCAAGCGCGGCTGGTGGTTGTGGCTGTTGTCGTGGTTCGTCGTCACTTTGCCGTTCACCTATCCGTTGTACAAGTCGATCACCTGGAAATGGTGGGTCAACGGAATTCGCGTCGGCGCCGTGCGGGCTGAGTCCGATTTGCGGCTTGCCGGATTGATGGGGCTTTATTGGGCGGTCATTGGCTGGGTGATGGTGTTTATCATCATCGACGGCGCGCTGATCGGGATCGTGGCCACCGCTGCCGCGTTCGCGGTCGGCGGCGGCAAGGCGAACTATGCCGCCCTCGCGCAATTCGCGCGTGATCATTCCTACATGTTATTCGCGGCCAATGTTGCAAACTACCTGCTCGTCGCCCTTGCGTCGGGCGCAGTCATGCGCATCTATCTGTTGCGTGGGCTGTGGCAGCGCGTTGCGACGTCGGTCAGCGTCCATCATCTGGAAGCGGCCGATAGCATCCTGGCACGCGGCGACACGGTGAGCGCGCTCGGCGAGGGATTTGCCAACAGCTTCGATATCGTGGGATTCTAGGACCTTGCGCGACGACCGTTCGATTGATCCGCTGCTGCCGAATTCGGCGGAACCCGCGCCCGCGGTGTTTTTTGACGGCGTCACCAACCGCAAGCGGCATGTGGCGTTGCGGTTTGGGAACGATCTTGAAATCATCGAGAAAGGCGAGGGCATTGCGACCTGGCCCTACCCCAACCTAAGGCACGCCGACGGCCCGCCTGATGCGATGCGCCTGTCGTGTATCTCCTCGCTTCCGTTGGCGCGGCTGGAAATTCGCGACCCTGCGACGAAGCGTGAAATTTTCGCCCGCTCCAGCAGCCTGGTCGCCCATCATGGTCAGCGGCGTACGCATACCGGCCGCATTGTGCTGTGGTCGCTGGCGGCGCTCGCCTCCATTTCCGCGGTTACCTACTATGGCGTGCCGCTGGCCGCCGCGCGCCTCGCGCCCCTGGTGCCGTATTCGTTCGAACGACGCGTCGGCGAAATGGCCGATAACCAGGTCAAAGCGGTGTTCGGCGGAAAGGTGTGCGCTGCCGCCGGGGGCCGGGCCGCCTACGCCAAGATGGTCGAGACGTTGCGGCGCGCCGGTAATCTTCAAATCCCGCTGCAGACGGAGATTCTCAATTCCGCCGTGCCCAATGCCTTCGCGCTGCCGGGCGGCAAGGTGTACTTGTTCGAAGGACTGTTGCGGCGCGCCGAAAATCCCGACGAACTCGCGGGCGTGCTCGCGCACGAACTTGGCCACGTCATTCACCGCGATCACATGCGGATTCTGATCCAGAACGGCGGAACGTCGTTTCTGGTCGGCCTGCTGTTCGGCGACGTTACCGGGGCGGGCGCGGTGATCTTCGCCACGCGCTCGTTGCTCGAAGCCTCCTATACGCGCGGCGCGGAAACGGACGCGGACGCCTTTGCGATCGATGTCATGCACAAGCTTGGCCGGTCGCCGAAGCCGATGGGCGAGTTGCTGTTTCGGATTACCGGCGCGCAGGCGGACAAGAGTATCGGCATTCTGGCGAGCCACCCCATGACCGAGGACCGCCTGGCCATGATGACGCGGGAGGACCGGCCAAGCACCGGCCCGGAAATCCTGACGGCGCGCGAATGGCAGGCGCTGAAGGCGATCTGCAGGTAGCGCGCGATCAGCATTCGCGGATCGGATCGCCAATGAAACCGCGCTCCGCGCTGGCCTATCGACGGGACGGCCGATCCGGCGCCGATTGATACGGCTCTAGGATTTGCTCCGCAGCCGCGACAGCGCACTCTTCACGTCGTCGTTGTTGGGGCTCAGTTCAAGCGCGCGCTTGAAGTCCGCCTCCGCCTGAGCGGATCGGCCGGCCATTTCCTGGACCCGCCCGCGCTCGATCGTCAGCGCCAGCGTTTGGCGCGGATCAAGATGCATCGCCATCGAAAGGTCGGCCGTGGCTGCATCAAAATTGCGGCGGGCGACCAGGTTTGCCGTGCGTGAGCGATAGACCTGCGCCATCACGCCCGCTGCTCCGGCCTCGCCATAGTTCGCCCGCAACGCTGAAGCGAGGGCCGGGTTCTTCCAATACGCATCGATCATGGCGCCAAGGTTGGACAGTTCGCCATCGAAGTGCCGCATGCGGTTGTAGAGCGAGGCGCGCGTCCGGCGTGCAAAGAAAAGATCGATGGCGGACATGCGCAACGGATCGGCTTGCGCGATCTGAATGGCCCGCGTCAGGTTGGCGATCGCGCGGTCGGAATCGCCGCGGTAGTGGACCGCCATGCCGAGGGCTTTGAAGGCCATGGCCTGCTGCGGATCGATTCGCGTCGCGGTCTCGAAATCGGCAATCGCGCCTTCGGAATTGCCGTTCTTGAACAGGACCTGCCCGCGCTCGAAGTAGGCGGCGGCCAATTGCGGTTCGAGCCGGATTGCCTCGCCGAATTCGCGAATGGCGCCCTGCATATCGTCGGCGGACGCCAGCGCCCGGCCGGCTTCGAGGTGACTGTTTTGCGGGCGTTCCGAAGCAGTCGGGTGGCGTGCGGCCTGTTCGGCCGGCTCCGGTCTTGCCGCAACGGGTGCGCCGGCAACGCGCGCATCGCCCGCAACGCGACGCGGGAACGTCATCCAATAGGGCAGCTGGGAGACGGCGTCATCGGCCGACGACAAACCTTCGCCGCTCGCGATTGCAGCATCAGCGCACCGTACGCGTTCGTTCGCGTTGGTCGTGTCGGTACAGGCCGACATGGGCGCATTCGGGTCCGCGGAAGTTGCTGCCCTGGCCGGTACCGCTGCCGGTTCGCTCGGTGTCGTCGTTGCGGTTGTCGCGGCGGCACCGATCGCTGTTGCTCCCGTCGCGCCCGATGTCGGCGCCGGGCCGGGCGTTTCCGCTTGCGGACGTGGTTGGCCTGGTGGCTGCTGCGTGGTGTCGGTATCGGGTTGCGTCAAAGCATTCGAAGCCGCCGGGGCGTCCGTGCCTTGCAGGATTTCGCCTTGTCCCGCCGGCAACAGCTGCGTCAGCGAACGCGGGGACGGCAGCTCCGGCTTGCCGGTGAGCAGCCAATAGCCAATCAAGCCCGCAATGATGACCGCCGCGACGCTGAACAAGCGAATGATGCCGCCCTGAAAATGTTGCGCCTGCGGCGGGCCGCGCTTTGGTGGAACGACGACGACTGGCGCCAGCGCCTGTGGCGCGGCTTGTTGCGCGGCCGGCTGCGGGGTGGCCGCGGCATATTTTGCGTGTTCGTCGGCTTCGATTTTCGTGATGACGGCTTCAAGCGACAATTGTTCGAGCCGGATCAGCTCGGCCGGGAGCGCCGGGCGCATGGCATCGAGGCGCCGATACACCACCTGCCGGGCGCACTCGTAAACCGCGTGTCGCGCCTCGACCGTGTTGTTGGTCAGGCCGGCGACGGCGTGTGCGATGATGGCATGATAGTCGACGGTGGCAATCCGTTCGCCGGGCGGGACTTCGTGCGCACGGAAGTTCGAAAAATCTGCAACCTGCTGGAGCGTCGGGGATGCCTCGGCTGTCGCCCGAATTTCCCACTCGGCGCTCGCTTCCGCCCGCGTCTTGGCCTTCGCTTCGACTTTTGCGGCGATCAGCTTTTCCGCGAGCGGCGGCGTAGTCTGCGCTTGCGCTGGGCGCCCGCCGGTCGGCCGAACGGCGCGCCGCGGGTGGGCGACCGCCGGCAGTCCCCGCGCATACGAAGCGGTTACACGCTTCAGCGTCATTAAACTCCCCCACGCACACGTCCCCGATCCGCCGACGTGTCAGGTCGAATGCTTGAGCGCGCAGCGCCCATCATGCGGTGCCATTATGCGGTGCCTTTTCAGCTTGACGCTAGCACAGAAACGCGGCGCCGCTGCCGCATGCGGCTCACCGGCGTTTGAAGCCGTTGCATCAGCCTGGCGCATGATCCGGCGAAGTGGCAATCGGTTCGCCGGCCCGCGTCGGCGGGCGACGCAAAATCGGACGCAAAGCCGGTTTCCACGCTTGGCGATCGCGCGCCGGCGACAACGGCGGGCCCGCGTTGCACGCGATTTTGTGCGTCGACATGGCCCCGTTGAATAAAATTCTTAAAACAATATCAAGCACTTAATTAAGTGTACGGAGACGTTGAAATGTCTCCCCGGCGCCGCCCACGCAATGCCTCGGCAGCATTCACAGTGGGCGTCGCGTTCGCCGTATTGTTGGTGTATGTCATGCGCGCCCCTTATCACGCCGCAGCGTCCGGCTCGCGCGCGATCATCCCCCATCAGGTTTGCAATGAACAGTTCATCGGTGCGCCTGCGGCTTGCGTTTGGATTGGCCGTCGCCATCGCGCTCGATACCGCGACGCAGATTTTGTGGAAGGTCTCGGCTGGCAACGTCCCAGATTCGGTGGCGTTGTGGGACATCGGCGGCGCGATGCTCGACCAGCCGCTATTCGTTCTATTCGGCGCATTGATGGTTCTGAAATTGATCAATTGGCTGCAAGTTTTGAAAATCGCAGATTTGAGCTACGCCAAACCGGTGACATCCCTGAGTTATGTCACGGTCAGCGTCGCATCGTTCGTCGTACTGCACGAGCGCCTACATTGGGTGCAAATTGTCGGAATCCTGATCGTTATCGCGGGCGTATGGTGCATCAGCTATCCGGACCGCGCCAATCTTGATCGGACCGCGGCGTCATGAGTGCGACAGCACTTGGCGTCGTCCTCGTGCTCCTGTGCACGATTATCGAGGGCTTCGCGCAGATATTTCTGAAGTTTTCAGTCATGCGCCCGACCGCCCGGGCCGCCTGGATTGCCGCGGGCGTTTCATTTTACATCGTTGAAGTAGCGGTCTATACGAATGCGTTGCGCCTGCTCGCGGTGAGCACGGCGTTCGCGATCAGCAGCCTTAGCTTCGTCACAGTCGCCTTGTTCGCAATCTGGTTGTTGCGCGAGCGCGTCACGCCGGTGCGGTGGGTTGGAATCGCGTTGATCGTAATTGGGGTCGGTCTGATTGTTGCCTATGCGTGACGGCGGGACGTATTCGGTTGCAATCGTCGAGTCGGAAAAGTCGATCCCAGCGGATTTGTGGGCGGCTTGTTTTCCGCCGCCGCTCGAAGGCCATTGGTGGTACCAGGTCCTTGAGCAGAGCGGGCTCGACGAGCAGTTCCAATTTCTCTACGCGCTCGTGAGCGTCGGCGGCAGACCGGTCGGGATCGCGCCGCTGTTCATGATGAAGATCGGCTTGGAGTTCCTGGTGCCGAAGCCGCTGGTGCCGATGCTGGCGCTGGTCGGCAAGATCTTCAAGACGCTGTCGGAGCCCCGTATCCTGTTCGTCGGCTCGCCCTGTTCCGACGAGGGTGCGGTGGGGATCCTGCCGGGCGCCGATCGCCGCGCTGCGCTCTTCGCAATCCAGCATGCCATCGAAGCGGAAGCGGCTCGCCGCGGCGTGTCGATGACGATCTGGAAGGATTTTCCGAAATCCTACGATGCCGACCTGACATCGCTTGCCGCGCGCGCCGGATTGTTTCGGATGGTGAGCTTTCCCGGAACCTCAATCGAGGTGCCGTCGAGCCGCAAGCAAGACTACTTCTCCGCCATGCGCAGTTCGCGCCGCTACAACCTGCGTCGTAAATTGAAGCTGAGCGCCGAGCGCCTGGATGCCGTCGTCGAACCAGTCCAGCATCCGGACGCGGCGCTGATCGGCCAAATTTATGCGTTATTCGAACGCACGCGCAGCAAATCCGGTATGAGCCTGGAACGTCTCGACCGGCGCTTTTTCGAGCGTGTCGCGCGCGAGCCGGCGGCGCACTTTATCCTCCTGCGCGAGCGCCATTCCGGAGACCTCGTGGCATTCAAGCTGTGCTTTGAAATCGGCACGCACGTCATCAACAAATACATCGGCATCGATTACGACCGCCCGAAAGACTGGTTCCTCTTTTTCAGGATCTTCGAAGCCGCGTTCGACTGGGCGCTGGCGCGTGGCGCAAAGTCTTTCCAGGGCGGACAGACGGGCTATGGCGCGAAGCTGGAGCAGGGTCACCGGCTGACGCCGTTGATGGTCTATGGCAAGCATCGCAACGCGCTCATGCACCGGGTCTGCCGCCTCGTGGCGGGGCGCATCCGCTGGGAGACGCTCGACGATGAGCTGACGGTGTATGTGCGCGCCCATCCTGATGCGCAGTAAGCCGGGCCGGCGTGCGTTCTCCGTCGCCCGGCGCCCGCGGAACGCTCGCTAGCGATGCAGATTGTTGACGCGCGCCACATGGGCACGCACGTCCGGCAATATCGACGGCAGCAGCGCGCGGACTTCGCCCGGCGTCATTCCCGGCCTGATCCGGGGGTCGTAGAGGATGTTGAGCAGAAATTGGTCGTAAATGTCAAAGTAGCCCATCGACACTTCGTCGTTGAACATCGTCCACGGCACCGAATTGTCGTCGTTGATCGGGCCCAGCGCTTGCAGGATTTCCTCGTAGGCGCAATCGTAGAAAACAAAGTCTCCCGCGTCGACGACGAGGATGACTTCCGAACGGATGATGCGGTAGGTCTCGTCCTTTGAGAACCCGGCAAGGCACTGCGGCTGCAGACTGCGCTCGATATTGCGCGCCCGCGCGTCGCCATAGCGCGAGCGAATGGTCTTGACGAGGTCGCGATCGGGCACCAGCGTGACAAAAACATTGGCTTCGTTGCGCTGCGACGTCATTGCGATGTCGAGATTCTTGATACGGCGTTGAATGTCCTGAACGATGTCGCCGAGCTGCGCGCGCCGGTCCGGCTTGCCGTGGTTGTCGATGTAGACGCGGACCGGTGCGTCGTACTTGCGAATCCGGTCGATGCGTTGGGTGACTTGCAGTTCGGCGCCAAACGTAATCTTGAAAAAGCCTTCAAAAATCTCGGCATCGGTGAATTCCGTGCGCTCGGCGCTGCGGCGGGCCTCGATCTCGCGGCTTGATGGTGCCGCGGCAACGACGCCGACCATAAACACGGACGCAAGCACGATCGCTCTGGTCGAGGCATTGGACACGTTCGCTGCTCCGAGTCCGCGCATCATCGCGTGTCCGGCGCGCGATCGCAACCGCACATGCCCGCGCGCCAGGTCTGCGTCGGACGATGTTCCGCCGTCAGGAAGACGTCGCCGGCGCCGGGCGCGCCGCGCGCAGCTGCAACGCCCGGATGCGGTCGGCAAGATTGCCGGAACGCGGCTCGCCCGCGCCGCCGCGCGCTGCGGCGCTGTTTTGCTCGGTCTCGATCAGCAGCTCTTCGATCGGCGAGCCCGGCCCCTCCAACACCAGCGTGAGCCGCGCGACATCGGTCGCGATATCATTGATGCGCTCGCGCAGCAGCGCGTTTTCCACGCGCTCGGCCGCCCATGTCGTCTCGGCTTCGCGATTTATCGCGGCCAGTTCGCGCCGCAGCGTTTCGCGCTCCTCGAGCGTATGCGCCAGCTCGTTTTCGATCACCGCCTTGTCGGCGCGCAGATCGGCATTGGTCCCGCTGTGACGGGCCTCGATGGCGACGATCTCAGAGCGCAGATCCTGCTCGACCCGTCGCGCGCCTTCGACCTCGGTGCGCAGACAGCTCGCCTCATAGTCGCGCTCGGCCAGCAAGCGCCCTTGCTCGCCCAATCGCGCTTCAAGATCTTGAACGCGGCGGCTCAGCAGCTCGGCCTCGGTCGTCTGCGCCAGTAACTGGCGTTCGAGCGCCGTGACGCGATGTCCAAGACCTTCGGATTTTTCGCGTTCCGTGTCGAGCTCGCGTGTGGCGGCATCGGCGTCGCGGCGCACGCGCGTAAGCCCGTCCTCCGCGTCCTTGACTTCGACTTCCAGGCGATCGATCTGGCCTCTGAGCGCTTCGACCTGCGTTCGCAGCGCGATGATTTCCACGCGCTGGCTGTCGGACAGAAAATTTTGGTCGCCCAGTTCGGCCGAACGTTTCGCCAGCTCGGCTTCCTTGTCGGAGAGAGTGCGCGCGGTCTCGTGCATGGTGTTGGTCTTGACCGCGATCTCTTCCTCGGACGCGCGAATTTGCTCGCGCAGCGCCTTCTCGCGCGCTTCAAGCGCGAATATGACGGCCGTCTTTTCGCCGAGGTCGGACTTGAGGCGCGTGATCGCTTCGGTCTTCTTGCCAAGCTCGGACAATTGTCCGGTGGTACGCGCCTTGAGCTGCTCGACGCTCATTTCGAGCCGGCGCGTCGACATTGCGAACTCGGCGCGCAATTGGTCCTTGTCGGCCTGGATTTCGGACATCGAGACCGGCGTCGCGGCCTCGAACCGTTTGGCGGCGAGGCGGGTTGCGCGGTTGTGGACGAGCGGGACAAGCACAAGCCCGATCAGACCTGCCACAAGGAACCCAATTCCGAAATACATGATGGGTTCGATCATGAGCGAACGCCTCCACACAACGCCACGCGACCGGCAAAGCATGCCACGGCGCGTGCGTCATCGCCAGCGTCATTACGGTTTTTGGCTTATCTGCGGCGCGCCCGCTCATGCGCGCGCGTGACCGCGCGTCAGAACGGGTTCCAGGTCGATTGTGGCGTAAACTTGAGGTAGCCGATGTTGGCGCCGAGCCGGAATCCGACGCCGGAGCGGATCGGAACCACCACAATGTTGTTGGCGGTCAGCGCGGTCATGCCAAGTCCGCCGATGAAATAGGCGGAGCCATCGATACCGGCGAAACGCTGATAGATTGCGCGCGTGGCAGGCAATTTATAGACCAGCATCATGGTGCGCGCGCCTTCGCCGCCAACATCCCAACCGATCGATGGCCCTTGCCAGTACACCCGCAGATCGCCGGCGTTCTTGGTGTAGAGCACGCCTTCGCCGTAGCGCAGACCGCCGAAAAACGCGCCGCTGGCTTCCTCTCCGAGGATGTAGCCGTTCGGCAGGCCCCATTCGCTCGCCGCCCGTTCGACAATCGTCGCGAGGCCCCGCGAAACGCCGCCGAAGAAACGGTGGCCGGCATCGAGGACCTCGTTCGAGGAATATTCGCTGCGCGGCGGGGGCGGCGCGCCCTGGGCCAGCGCCGAAGCGGCGCCGAGACCGCATAGCCAGCCAAGAACGGCAATGAGTCGAACCAAGGCGCGCATCAGCAACTCCATCGGTTGGCGCAAGGTCGGGCGAAACGGTCTCACCGGTTCGTCCTGCGACAATGCGACGATTCAAAGGCTCGGATCGCCACCGATCGGTGCGCGCGAACCAGTCGGAACGGGCGAAGCCGCCTTAACGCGTTGCACACTCGGCTGGCGTAAACCCGGAATCCGGACCAAGACGCTCGAACCCAACGCATACGGTGCGAATCGCAATGCTGGGACACAATATGACCTCGCCGCGGCACGGGTGGAAGTTGCTGATCGGGCGCGTCGCCAAATATTTGGCCGTGGCTGGACTGCTGACGGCCGGATCACTCCATGCCGTCGGCGCCGCGACGACGGAACGGATCGTGACCAATTGGCATACCGGGCTCGCCATCTCGGGGTTTGATCCGGTCGCCTATTTCATCGATGCCAAGCCGGTTGCCGGCCGGCCGGAATTCGAGTTGCAGGCCGAACAGGCGATCTGGCGTTTCCATAATGAGGGCAACCGGGCGGCATTCGCGCAGCGACCCGACATCTATATGCCGCGCTACGGCGGTTACGACCCGATCGCGCTGGCTCGTGGCGTCGCGCTGGCCGGGAACCCCACACTATGGCGGGTTGAGCAGGACCGGCTTTACCTTTTTTACACTGAAGCGGCGCGCGCGGCATTCGATGCCGATCCGGGCAACGCGATCGCCACAGCGGAGGAGCATTGGCCGGATGTATTGAAGGGCTTGACGCCGTGACGACGTGTGTCGGCCGGCCCTTTGACGCCCATTTTGCTGTATATCCGCCTGGGGTGAGATCCCGAAAAAGTCTGTCTTGGACTTGTTCCGGGGGTTGCAGACTTTCCCCCCTGCGCGAAGCCCGCTGCGGCGGGCGAAGCAAGGTCGGAATAGATCGCACCCAGAATCAATGTGTTAGTAGGGCAGTCCGATTGAATCAGAGTTGCTCAGACTCTCGGTGACGCAAGTCCGCCCGCAGCAAGCCTAACCCGCCGCCTTGGCCGAATCAGCGCCATCGCGTAATCCCGCGCGAATTGGAGACGCAAAATGTCCGGCATTACGCTCGCAAGCCTCGACTTGGCCGCGTTGTTGTGTTCGCGGGTTTGCCACGACCTGATCAGCCCCGCGGGCGCGATCGTCAACGGGCTCGAGGTGCTGGAAGAGTCGAAGGACGATGAAACCCGGACCTTCGCGCTCGACCTGATCAAGAAGAGCGCCAACCAGGCCTCGGCCAGGCTGCAGTTCTGCCGGATTGCGTTTGGTGCCGCCGGCTCCGCCGGCGCTCAGATCGATCTGGGAGATGCCGAGAAGGTCACGCGCGGGTTCATCGAGGACGACAAGCTGCAGCTGACTTGGAATCTTCCGCGGCTGTTGCTGCCGAAAAACCGGGTCAAGCTGCTGCTGAATCTGCTGCTCATTGCGACCCAGGCGATCCCGCGCGGGGGCAGACTTGTGGTCGATCCCGTAGGCGCCGGGGAGAGCATGGGGTTCCGGGTAACCGCCACCGGGCTTAACGCGCGCGTGCCGCCCGGCGTTCCCGGACTGCTCGCCGGCGGGACCGAGGGCCAGGCGATCGATGCGCACGCGATCCAGCCCTATTACGCCGGGCTGCTGGCAAAGGCTTGCGGTTTAGCGACCGTCATCGCCGCCGAGGGCGAAGCGATCGTCATCACCGCCACCTGAAATTCGCCTTCGGCCGCACAGCACATGATCCCGCGCGTCGATACCGGTTTGCCGACCCGCCTGCGCCTGGCCCGCTTCTGCGGGCGAAGCTCAGATAGGGCGCAAAGCCGGTGACCACTTTTGCTGATCGCCCGCTCACCGGCGGATTTGTGAACCAATCGTAAACCCTTTGATAACACACTCGGCCCGCGCATTGTCGGGAGCCGCTTGCCATGAAAACCTGCCTCGTCGTCGACGACTCCAGCGTCATCCGCAAGGTTGCGCGGCGCATTCTGGAAAAACTCGACTTCACCGTCTCGGAGGCCGAAGACGGCTCGCAGGCGCTCGGCCTGTGCCAGCAAAAGCTTCCCGAAGCGGTGATGCTCGACACCAGCATGCCCTATATGGACGGCTACGAGTTCCTGCGCGCGCTGCGGCGCATGCCGGGCGGCGACCGCACCAAGGTCATCATGTGCCAGGTCGACAATGATGTCGCCCACGTTGCGCGTGCGCTGCATGCCGGCGCCAACGAAGTCCTGCTCAAGCCGTTCGACAAGGAGCGGGTCGAGAAGGCGTTCTCGGCGGCTGGGCTGATTTAGGACGTTATCCTGTTGGCGTGAATTGGCATGCCGTTGGTCTCACGCGCAGCGGAATTCAATTCGCCCGCCGATGTCACCGCGAATTTTCGTTGCGCTCCATCAATTCGATGAGGCGGCCAAGCTTCTTTTCGATCTGGCCGAGTTGAAAGGCGGAGAATTCGGCGGCATAGGCCATGCGCTCTTGCGCACCTTGCGCTTGCTCCTGTCGAATGAGCGGCATGAAGTCCTTACCGAAGAAGGCCTCATAGCGTGTCCGCGCTGCGTTGCTGTCCATGTGGGCCTCCAAAAGTCCAGAGGGAACCCTGCGCCTTGATTGCTTAACAATTCGGCCGGGACGCAGAATCGGGGCGCGTTCGACGTTATGCGGCAGCCGACTTAGCCTTCCGGAGTGTCAGCCGCTATTGCGGCGACATCTCGCTGCTGCGCCGCCTGCAAGTCCACTGGATCGATGGTCACCATTTCTACCGATGAGGTACGATGCATCTGCGCGGGCACGAAAATCATGGTCGCAACCCGGTGGTACGCCGGAAACGAGAGGCCCTCGATCATTTCTTCGTCCGTCGTGACGCGGTAGTCACCGGCGGGAAGTTGGCGATCGATGCCTTTCAGCAGAAACGGTTTGCTGAAATTTATCGTCGTTTCGCGTGTGCGCGTGAGCATTGGCTACGTCCGGGCCTAGAGGTCCGCGGCGCCAAGCTCGTAGGAGCCTTTGCGCCCGCGCGAGTAAACCTTCGCCGCGGCCGCGTAGATGTGCTCGCGGTTCGAATCAAACGCGCTCAGGATGCCCGCCTCGTCCTGACGCATCGTCGGCTGTACCTGCCGCAAGGCGTCCTCGGTGACGAAGAAGGAGTTCTCCATTGAGCGGTCGTAACCCCAAAACCGGACCGCGCGCCGGGTCGCGTCGTAGCTGCGGCTGCGGTTTGGAAACGTCAGCGCCATGACGCGCCGTCCTCAGAATTGCGTCGCCGTGGCCACGAGGCCGGCGTTGCAGTCAACCGTGCGAGGCGAACGAACGACACGCGCGTTCAGAAAAAGTTGGTAAAGTTGAACACGTAGAGAAATCCGGCGAACAGCGCGAGTACCGCACCGAAAACCGCGTGGAGCCCATAGGGGCCGATGAGCGTGTTGCCGAGGCTTGTATGCGTCATGAATTTTGATTCCATCAATTAGGTGGTTTGCCAAGGTGTGGGCCACGCCGATTCGCAGGAAGCGGCGCGGTTCATTTGCACTGTCGCTTACTTCAGGCTGTTGAGCATGTCGGCGCAGGCTTGCGCCACCGATGCGTTGGCTGTGTCGCTGCCGGGCAAGGTCGCCCAGCCGCCCTTCTCGATAAACGTGACTTGTTGGTACGAGCTGACCTTCTTGAGCTCGGTCAGGTTCACTGCGGCCTCGGCGCTGCGCTGGAATTTATCCACGCAGATCGGCGACAGCGCCGCGACGACGGCGGCGGTCGAACCTCGTTGTGTCATGTCTCTTGCCGTGCCGCCGGTGACCCAGCCGCCCCAGCCGAAACCGATAATCAAGGTGGCGGCTACGCCGCCGGCTGCGCCCTGCAGCAGCCGCGTCAGCGATTCGCCCTGAAGAATTGAAGGTACCGGCATGTTGTTTTCCTTTCGCCCGACGTGATTGCGAGCGAGTGCAACGGAGACCCGAACGGGTTCCGGTCGAAAGCGCCAATAAAGTTGAATTGGAGGCCCGGCCGCTTTGAACTGGCGTTTCGGTCACGGGCATCATGCGCGCATTGCGCCGCAAAGTCGATACGCGGCGCACTACAATTTCTTGCTTAACAACGCGTAATGCGCTGCAGCTCATGCTCATCGGCGCCGGCGCGCGCGCCGCAGTCGCTGGTTACCTTGTTATCGGCACGTTTGATCCTTACATGGTGGCATGTCAGTTAACGACGCCAATGTCATCAGGTTTCAATGCCCGAAATGCGGCCATGAGCTTGAGCAAACAATTGGCCGCCTCAAGGCCAATGATCGTATGACCTGTGGCTTTTGCGGCATCGGCATCAATATCGATACCAACCGCCTGGCCAGCGCCGCCGAGGAAATCAAGAACGCGATCGAGAAGAGCCCTCCGGAGATAACGATCAAGTTTTTTCAGTAACCTCGTGTGGCGAAACGATAGATTAGGTCTCGACTTGATGGCGCTGACGGCGCAAAGTGACCGCGGCCGGAATCAAGAATTCGAATTTCGCGTGTCCAGCCGCGTTGCGCCTGCTGGGACTCTCGGGCGCTTTTGACTCATTCGCCAGAAGGACTTCGGATGCGATTGCTCGCCCTCGCGCTCGTTTTTTACCTGATCTGCGGGAGCAATTTGCCGGGATCGGCGGCTCTCGCCAGTCCGCAGGATTCGGCGCTACCGACGCCATTTGCAAAGCCGCCGCTGGCAAAGCCGTCCGCGCCCAAGCGCAAGCTGGTGCGCCCGCAACAAGAACCCGCGCCTGCGACCAAGGAAGCCGCGGCGGAACCGCCGCTACCTTTCAGCGAGCGCTGGTGGGCGCATGAGAACGCCGTCGAAGACCGGCTCAGGAAGAGCATCACCATTTGCCGCGCCTGCTGACACGCCATGAAAAATCCCGCTGAAATCTACATGAACAATCTCGTTCCGATGGTGGTCGAGCAGACCAACCGCGGCGAACGCGCCTACGACATTTTCTCGCGCTTGCTGAAGGAGCGGATCATCTTCATCACCGGCCCGGTCGAGGACACGACGTCCACGCTGGTCGTCGCCCAGCTGTTGTTTCTCGAAGCCGAAAATCCCAAAAAAGAAATCTCAATGTACATCAACTCGCCGGGGGGCGTTGTCACGTCGGGATTTGCGATCTACGACACGATGCAGTTCATACGGCCGCCGGTGTCGACGCTGTGCGTGGGACAAGCCGCATCGATGGGATCGCTGCTGCTGGCGGCCGGCCATCCCGGAATGCGCTTTGCGCTCCCCAATGCGCGCATCATGCTGCATCAACCCTCGGGCGGATTTCAGGGCCAGGCCACAGACATCATGCTGCATGCCCAGGAAATCCTGAACATCAAGAAGCGGCTGAACGAAATCTACGTCAAGCACACCAAGCAGCCGCTGAAGCGGGTCGAGGACGCGCTCGAGCGCGACACGTTTCTCACGGCGGAAGCGGCGGTCGAATTCGGTATCGTCGATCAAGTCATTCAGGTGCGTCCGCAGCACATTGAGCCCGCAGCTTCCAGCCCGACATCGTCTCCGCCGGCGTCGCTGCAGAATCAACGCGAAATCAAACTCAACGCCGACAAGGCGGGCATCCAGCCAGATTAGGTTGTTGCTGCCGTCAAGCGTTCGCGGCCGCGATCCTGTGTAAATCCGCCGTCTGGTTTTGTGTATCGCGCGCTAATATGGGCGTGCGATTCGCAATCGTTCACCCAAGGTGGGACCGATGCTCGGTTGGTTTCAGGCGCTGATGCCCAAGGAACAGCGTTTCTTCGAGCTGTTCGCGGGCCATGCGGAGCTGCTCGTCGTGGGCGCGGAGGCCTTGCGTGGGCTGCTGAACGGCGGCAGCGACGTGCCGCGCTATTGCCAGGAGATCATGGCGCGCGAGAACGAGGCCGACGACATTACCCGCCAGGTACTGACGGCCGTGCGACGCACGTTCATAACCCCGCTCGATCGCGGCGACATCCAGGATTTGATTTCGTCCATGGACGACGCCATCGACCAGATGAACAAATGCGCCAAGGTTATCATGCTGTTCGAAATACGTACTTTCGAGCCGCCGATGCGCGAGATGGGCGACTTGATTTTGCAGACGGCAAAGCTGACACGCGAGGCGGTGCCGCTTCTCAAGTCGATCGGAACCAATGCCGCGCGGCTCAATACGCTCACGGAAAGCATGGTCCATCTCGAGGAGCGCGTCGATCATTTGTACGATCAGGGCCGCAAGCAATTGTTCGCCGTCTGCAAGGACGGCAATCCGATGGCATTCATTATCGGCACCGAAATCTACGACCACCTGGAAAAGGTCGTGGACCGCTTCGAGGACGTCGCCAACGAAATCAGCGCTATCGTGATCGAACATCTCTGAGCCAGGCCGCAGCCGGTATGAATACGCTGCTCAGTTTTCCGGTCTTGATCGCGCTGGTTGCGGTGGCGTTGGCATTCGATTTTCTCAACGGATTGCATGACGCCGCCAATTCCATCGCCACCATCGTGTCAACGCGCGTACTGCGGCCGAGCTATGCGGTGTTGTGGGCGGCATTCTTCAATTTCATCGCCTTCCTGTTTTTCGGACTGCACGTCGCCGCGACCATCGGGACCGGCCTGGTCGCCGCCGAGGTGATTGACGCGCGCGTGGTCTTCGGCGCGCTGATGGGGGCCATCTCGTGGAACCTGATCACATGGTGGGGCGGCATTCCCTCGAGCAGTTCGCACGCCCTGATCGGCGGCTTGGTGGGTGCCGGCATTGCAAAGGCCGGCGCGGGCGCCGTCGTCTGGACGGGGCTCAGCAAGACCGGCGTCGCCATCGTGCTCTCGCCGTTGACAGGATTTTTTCTGGCCTTGATGCTGGCGCTGGCGGTTTCGTGGATTTTCGTGCGTTCGACGCCGCTGGCCGTCGACCGTATTTTTCGTTCGGCGCAGTTCCTGTCGGCGTCGCTCTATTCATTGGGCCACGGCGGTAACGACGCGCAAAAGACCATGGGCGTCATCGCCGTGCTGTTGTATTCGCAGGGCAGCCTCGGCGCGGACTTCTATGTGCCGTTCTGGGTCGTGCTGAGCTGTCAGGCGGCGATGGGGCTCGGCACGCTGATGGGCGGGTGGCGCATCGTGCACACCATGGGCTCGAAGATCACGCACCTCACGCCGGTGCAGGGCTTCTGCGCCGAAACCGGCGGGGCGATCACGCTGTTCATGGCGACCGAGCTGGGCGTCCCGGTTTCCACGACGCACACCATTACCGGCGCCATCATCGGCGTCGGAGCGGCGCGCAGAGTTTCGGCGGTGCGTTGGAACATCGCCAGCGGCATTGTCGTCGCCTGGGTGATCACGTTGCCCGCCGCCGCGATCATCGCCGCGTTGTTCTATGCGCTGTGCGGCGTGGTTTCCTGAGTGGAAATTGTCGCACGCGCGCGAACGCGGGGGTCCACGACCGGCGTATCAAGCCGCCGGTCGGCTGAAATTGATTGCAACCAGCGCCGCGAGTATATTTTGAGGCAGGGCGCGGACCGGCCGCTATCGCCTGCGCTTGGAAATGTCCCCCCCCCCAACAAAAACCCCGCCATTCGCGGCGGGGGTTCGGAGACATCCGAAGTTTGGGAGGAGGAGGCCCCGCAGGGCCTCAGGTACACCACGAAACGCGCTAGGCGGGAATACGCACTTCTTCTTCGACGGGCTCGCGCAGCACATAGCCGCGGCCCCACACCGTCTCGATGAAGTTCTTGCCCGACGACGCGTTCGCCAGCTTCTTGCGCAGCTTGCAGATGAACACGTCGATGATCTTGAGCTCGGGCTCGTCCATGCCGCCGTAGAGATGGTTGAGGAACATCTCCTTGGTTAGCGTGGTGCCCTTGCGCAGCGATAGGAGTTCCAGCATCTGGTACTCCTTGCCGGTCAGGTGCACGCGCGCGGCGGCGACTTCCACCGTCTTGGTGTCGAGGTTGACCACGAGATCGCCGGTCTGGATGACGGACTGGGCGTGGCCCTTGGAGCGGCGCACGATGGCGTGGATGCGCGCGACGAGTTCGTCCTTGTGGAAGGGCTTGGTCAGGTAATCATCGGCGCCGAAGCCGAGTCCCTTGACCTTGTCCTCGGTGCCGGCGAGGCCGGAGAGGATCAGGATCGGCGTCTTGACCTTCGAGACGCGCAACGAGCGCAACACTTCGAAGCCCGACATATCCGGCAAATTCAGATCCAGCAGAATGATGTCGTAATCGTACAATTTTCCGAGATCGACGCCCTCTTCGCCCAGATCGGTCGTGTAGACGTTGAAACTTTCCGATTTCAACATCAGCTCGATCGATTGCGCCGTGGCGCCATCGTCTTCAATCAGTAGAACGCGCATGCCAATCCCCTTCCTCGCCACTCCGGGCTTCGGTCGGCGCGCCGCGATGGGGCGCCATGGAATACGCCTTGGGACAAACTGATTCGAACGCGTGATTCGTCATGGTTAACAAAACCTGATTCACCCGCGCAAGAACCTCCTGGGCTTTTTTGCCCGAATCGGCCTAAAACATTGCGCGTGAGTGGTTTTTTGGTCACGTCGACGTTCGAAACTCGGATGAGGAGCAGGGGCTAACCGACTCCAGCGACTCGCCCAACCGTCCTGGCGGGCGAGCCCCTACCGTTGGTCCCAAGGACGGTGACGCAATGATTAACGACGCGGGTAAACACGAGGTTAAAGGTGAAGGTTTCCTTTCCATTTGCCCGGTCGGCTCCGCAGCGAATATTCACAAATATGGCGCGCGCTGACGGAAATCGGCCCGGCGGGACGCCCTTTGGCGCGGCGCTCGTGCGATGAAGGCCTTGGCCGAGCAGATCAACGAACTCGACGGCCTGGAGACTTATGGCCGCGTCGTTGGCGTGCGCGGGCTGATGGTCGAGGTGGCGGGACCGCTGCATGCCATGTCGGTGGGCGCGCGGGTCACGATCGAAACCGGCGAGCGCGCGATCCCGTGCGAGGTGGTGGGCTTTTCCGGGCCGAATGCCCTGCTGATGCCGTTCGCGGCGCTTGAGGGCGTGCGGCGCGGCTGCCGCGCCATCGTATCGTCGATGCCGGGCACGGTGCGGCCTTCGGCCGGCTGGCTCGGCCGCGTCGTCAACGCCATGGGCGAGGCGATCGACGGCAAGGGGCCGCTGCCGCCGGGCCCCGAGCCTTACCCGTTCCGCAACACGCCGCCGCCCGCGCATACGCGCCAACGCGTCGGCGGCCCGCTCGACCTTGGCGTGCGCGTGCTCAACACGTTCGTTACCTGTTGCCGCGGCCAGCGCATGGGCGTGTTCTCGGGCTCGGGGGTGGGAAAATCCGTGCTGCTGTCGATGCTGGCGCGCAACGTCGCGGCCGATGTTTCCGTGATCGGCCTCGTCGGCGAGCGCGGGCGCGAGGTGCAGGAATTCTTGCAGGATGACCTCGGCGAGGCCGGCTTGGCGCGCTCGGTCGTCGTGGTCTCGACGTCGGACGAACCGGCGCTGATGCGACGGCAGGCCGGGCTTTTGACGCTGTCGATCGCCGAATATTTCCGCGACCAGGGCCAGGACGTGCTGGTGCTGATGGATTCGGTGACGCGCTTTGCGATGGCGCAGCGCG
The DNA here is from genome assembly GCA_041487815.1 of Xanthobacteraceae bacterium. Lineage (GTDB taxonomy): Bacteria > Pseudomonadota > Alphaproteobacteria > Rhizobiales > Xanthobacteraceae > CANJBX01. The sequence goes on from JBGPOB010000010.1 coordinate 20,782, forward strand.
ACATCGGGCTATCCGCCGGCGAGCCGCCGACCGCGAAAGGCTACACGCCGACGGTCTTCACCGAATTGCCGCGCCTCTTGGAGCGCGCCGGCCCCGGCGCCGAACGCGGCACCATCACCGGAATCTTCACCGTTCTGGTCGAGGGCGACGACCATAACGAGCCGGTCTCCGACGCGGTGCGCGGCATTCTCGACGGCCACGTCGTGATGGAGCGGCAGATCGCGGAGCGCGGTCGCTATCCCGCCATCAACGTGCTCAAGTCGGTCTCGCGCACGATGCCGCGCGCGGCCGATCCGGAATATCTCGCCGACGTCATTCGCGCGCGCCAGGTGATGGCGATCTACACCGACATGGAGGAGCTGATCCGGCTCGGCGCCTATCGCGCCGGCTCCAGCGCGGAAGTCGACGAAGCGATCCACCTGCATGGTTTGCTCGAAGCCTTCCTGGCCCAGGACAAGGGCGAGGCCACCGGCTTGGCGGAGGGCTATGCCATGCTTCATAAAATTTTAACGGGTACGGAAACCGAAAACTAACACTATGCCGCCACACTCCCCCGCAATGCAGCAGTTCCATCCGCTCGGGCTTGTGGGGAGTATGTGTCGATGAAATCGCGTGAAACGCTGATTCGCCTGAAGAAATTTCAGGTCGACGAGAAGCGCCGCAAGGTCGCGCAGATCGAGACCATGATCGCCGAGTTCGAGCGCATGGCGGGCGATCTCGATCGCGAGATCGAATCCGAGCAGAACCGGACCGGCATTCACGACCCGGCCCACTACGCCTATCCGACCTATGCCAAGGCCGCGATGCAGCGCCGCCAGAACCTGAAAAACTCCTGTGACGAGTTGAAAATCCAGCTCGACGACGCCAAGGCCGCACTGGGCGAGGCGTTCGAGGAATTGAAGAAGGTCGAGCTGCTCGACGAGCGCGACCAGATGCGCGAGCGCGCCGAGCAGGACGCGCGCGAGCAGACCGAACTCGACGCCATCGGCCTGATGCGCGCGCAGCGCGCGCTGCCGGCCTAGGGTGCGATCCCGAAAAGTGAAACCCCGTTTTCGGAAAAGATCACCCCCAGACTATAGCGTTAAGCCGGCACGCCGGTTCAATTCGACTGAATTAGACGTCTAGGTCTCCGTATCCCCCCGTTCGCCTGTATTGCGCGAAGCCGCAGCGTCCGGAACGCCGCGGCTTGGACGGCATGCACGCCAGTCCCGCGTACGCTGGGCGAGGCGTCACTACGCTTTGTGACCCGCCGCGACGCCAACGCCCCTTTGACATCGCCGGAATGGCGCTAAGCTGATCGGAACGCGCCGGGCGGCCAAACAGTTCGGCACCTCGTCGGCACGCGGCCCGCGATGCGGGCCTCGGCGGCAGGGCTGCCGATCGGTTTTTTGCCGCCAGGAATTTTTGGGGCATCGGTGCGAAGGGGGACATGCATGAAGACCAGCCGTGGCCGCACTCTCACAACGCACGCCGGCAGCCTGCCGCGCCCGGACGATCTGATCGCCGCCAACCATGCGCGCGAATCCGGCGAGAGCAAGGACGAAGCGGCGTTTCAAAAAATCCTGCGCGCCGCGGTCGCCGACGTCGTGCGCGCGCAAAAGGCCGCGGGCGTCGATGTTCCCAACGACGGCGAGTTCGGCAAGTCGATGGGCCAGCGCGTCAACTATCGCGCCTGGGCGATGTATGCGTACCAACGGCTGAGCGGCATGTCGCCGCAAGGCGCCGGCCCGCTGGACGCAATTACCACGCGTCCCAAGCCCGGCGAACTCATCCTCAAGAGCATCGGCAAGCGCCGCGACCGCATCCGCTTCGCCGGCGCCTATTCCGATCCGGAATCCGGCGTCTACATGGGGCCGGGCGCGATGACGATCGTGCGGCCGGCCTGCGTCGGTCCGGTGAAATACTCCGGGCAGGCGGCGATCGCCGCCGACATTGCGAACTTCAAGGCCGCGCTCGCGGCCAACGGCTACACCGAAGGCTTCATAACCTCGGTCGCGCCCGGCAGCGTCGCGCGCGTCGTCAACCGCCATTACAAGACCGACGAGGAATTCCTGTTCGCCTGTGCCGACGCCATGCGCGAGGAATACAAGGCGATTGTCGATGCCGGGCTGGTGCTGCAACTCGACGATCCTTCGATCGCCGAGAACTGGGACTCCATTGATCCCGAGCCTACGGTCGAAGCCTACAAGAAGCTCTCGATGGTGCGGGTGGAGGCGCTCAACCACGCCATCCGCGGCCTGCCCGAGGACCGCATCCGCTTTCACCTGTGCTGGGGCTCGTGGCACGGCCCGCACCTGACCGACCTGCCGATGAAGGACATCGTCGACGTCATGCTGGCGGTGAAGGCGCAGGCCTATTCGTTCGAGGCCGGCAACGTGCGCCACGAGCATGAGTGGAACGTGTGGCAGGACGTCAAGCTGCCCGACGGCAAGCTGATCTTGCCCGGCGTGGTGAGCCACGCCACCAACGTGGTCGAACACCCCGAGCTGATCGCGCAGCGCATCGTGCGCTTTGCCGACAGCGTCGGGCGCGAGCGCGTCATCGCCTCGAGCGACTGCGGCCTCGGCGGGCGCGTCCACCCGCAGATCGCCTGGGCCAAGCTCGAGGCGCTGGCGCAAGGCGCGGCACTCGCCAGCCGGCAACTCTGGGGGTAGGGCGTGATCCCGAAAAGTTGCAGACTTTTCGGATCAGATCACGCCCAAAGCGAAACGGACGTGCTCCCGAAAAGTTGCAGACTTTTCGGATCAGATCACGCCCAAAGCGAAACGGGCGTGATCCCGAAAAGTTGCAGACATTTCGGATCGGATCACGCCCAAAGCGAAACGGGTGTGATCTCGAAAAAGCCTGCCCCCGGACTTGTTCCGGGGGTTGCAGACATTTCGGATCGGATCGTGCCGGCATCGAACTGTGGCGAACCGTTTTGGCTGCGCCACAGGCCTTAATGCAGCGCAGCATCGCAGCCTTGTAGCGATTCGGCCACAGGGCACAGGGCCGGCCGCACGCATGGCCGGAAGTGTTAACGAAGCGATTGGAAACGCGGAAGAAATTTGCGGCGTAAGTGTGCCGTTCAAAATCATTTCATTGTGATCTGGTGCCGCCGCCTTTGCTATTGCGCCGCAACATTTTGACGCCTAGTTCAGCC
>JBGPOB010000011.1:0-23602 GCA_041487815.1 Xanthobacteraceae bacterium
GCCGACGGCTCGCTGGGCGCGCGCAACGATGCCTATGCTCACTCGATCGAGCACAAGCTCGGCATTCATGCTTCGCCGACCTGCACCATGGTCTATGGCGACCACGGCGGCGCGATGGGCTATCTCGTCGGCGACGAAAACCGGGGCATGGCCTGCATGTTCACGATGATGAACCATGCCCGTCTCGCCATCGGCACGCAGGGTGTCGCCATCGCAGAGGCCGCGACACAACATGCCGCAGCTTATGCACGCGAACGCCGCCAGGGGCGCGTCGCCGGAATGCCGGCGACGCAGTCCGCCGCCATCATCGAACACCCCGACATTAAACGGATGCTGCTCTCCATGCGCGCGATGACGAACGCTGCCCGCGCAATCTGCTATGCGACCGCGGTCGCGCTCGACCGCGCCCACCGCGCCGGCGACGCCGCTGCCCGCGCGGTCGCACACGAGCGCGCTTCGCTGCTCACGCCCGTCGCGAAAGCATTTTCAACGGACATTGCCACCGATGTTGCTTCGCTTGGCGTCCAGATCCACGGCGGCATGGGATTTATCGAGGAAACCGGCGCGGCGCAGTATTACCGCGATGCGCGCATCACGCAGATCTACGAGGGCACCAACGGCATCCAGGCCATCGATCTCGTGACCCGCAAGCTCCCATTATCGGGCGGCGCGACCGTGCGCGACTTCATCGGAGAATTGCGCACGACCGCCGGTCGCGTGAAGGCGGCAAACATCGATTCCTTCGGCGATACCGGAAAGTGTCTCGCCGACGCAATCGACCATCTCGCGGCCACGACCGAATGGCTTTTGTCCGCCATGACCAAATCGCCGGAGAGCGCGCTGGCCGGGGCAACGCCTTATCTGCGGCTATTCGGCCTCGCCGCCGGCGGCTGCATGCTGGCCGACGATGCGCTCGCCGCCACGCGGTCCAATGGCAGCGGCGTCAATCCCGAGCTGATGAGCGCCGCGGCAAACTTCTTTGCGACCAATCTTGCAGTCGGCGCGTCGGGCCTTGCCTCGGGCATCATGCACGGCTCCGCCGTGGTTGACACCGTTCCTGCCGGCATACTCAGGTAAGCGGCATGAGCGAGTACATTTCGGTTTCCGATGCTGAGTCCATCCGACTGATACGGATGAATCGCCCGGACAAAAAGAATGCGCTGACCTCGGACATGTACGAGGCCATGACGCAGGCGCTCGATAGCGCCAATGGCAACGACGCAATCCGCTGCATCGTCATCGCCGGCATCCCCGGCGCATTCTCCGCCGGCAATGACCTGCAGGAATTCCTCGCTCTCGCGACCTCCGCCGACGGCCTGGCGCGGCCGGTACGCAATTTCCTGCCCGCCCTCGTCAACTGCCAGAAGCCGATGGTCGCCGCCGTCTCCGGCCTCGCCGTCGGCGTCGGCACAACGATGCTGTTGCATTGCGACTTCGTCGTCGCCTCCTCCGACGCACGATTTTCGACGCCGTTCACGTCGCTGGGTCTGGTTCCCGAAGCCGCGTCCAGCCTGCTCGCCCCGCGGGTCATGGGTCACGCCCGCGCGTTCGCCCTGCTGGTCATGGGCCGCCCGCTCGACGCCGCGCAGGCAAAGGAAGCCGGCCTCGTCAATGTGATCGTCGCGCCCGACGCCGTCGACGCGGAAGCGATGAAGGCCGCGCGCGAAATCGCCGCGCTTCCGCCCGGCGCCGTGGCCGCGTCACGCGCATTGTTGCGCGGCGCGCGCGAGCCGCGGCTGGCGCGGATCGACGAGGAAGCGGAGATTTTCAAGGCGCGTCTCAAATCGTCGGAAGCTCGCGCGGCCTTCGAGGCGTTCTTTGCGCGCAAGCGCTAGGGTGCGATCCCGAAAAAGCCTGCCCCCGGACTTGTTCCGGGGGTTGCAGACTTTTCGTGTAAGATCACTCCTGACTTCAACATGTTAGGGAAGCTGCGCGATCCCATTGTTCGGACCAGGCGCTGATTGGAGTTGACGATGTCGCTTCGCGGAAAGACGCTGTTCATTACCGGCGCGTCGCGCGGTATCGGCCTCGCCGTCGCGCTGCGCGCCGCGCGCGACGGCGCCAATATTGCGATTGCAGCGAAAACGGATACGCCGCATCCGAAACTTCCCGGCACTATCCACTCCGCCGCGGAGGAAATCGAAAAGGCCGGCGGCCGCGCGCTTCCCCTCGTAGTCGACGTGCGCGAGGAGGCCGCGGTCAAGGATGCAATCGACCGGACCGCCGCCCACTTCGGCGCGCTCGACATAGTCGTCAACAACGCGAGCGCGATCCAGATGACGCCGACAACCGAAACCGACATGCGCCGTTTCGACCTGATGCACCAGGTCAACACGCGCGGCACCTTCATGGTCTCGAAGTTCGCGATCCCTCACCTTGAGAAGGCGGCAAACCCGCACATCCTGATGTTGTCGCCGCCGCTCGACATGAAGGAAAAATGGTTTGCGCGCCACACGGCCTATACCATGGCAAAGTTCGGCATGAGCCTGGTCGTGCTCGGCCTCGCCGGAGAATTGCGGTCCAAGGGAATTGCAGTCAATGCGCTGTGGCCACGCACGACCATCGCAACGTCGGCCATCAGAAATCTCCTTGGCGGCGACCGCATCATCGCGATGTCGCGGACGCCGGAAATCATCGCCGACGCTGCGTGGCTGATCTTTCAAAAGCCGGCCAAATCGTTCACCGGGAATTTCCTCATTGACGACACCTTTCTCGCCGGCGAAGGCGTGACCGATTTCGACAAATACCGGGTCGATCCGACGCAGCCGCTGGCGCCGGATTTCTTCGTGCCCGACGACCGCCCGCCGCCAAAGGCGGTGAGCCTGGCGCCAAAGGGCACTTGAGGCTGGCGCCTTGACCACGCCGCCCTGCCCTGCAATCAACGTCCGGCGCGCGGAGCCAGCACCAGTACCGCTATCGCCATGACAACGACGTTCATCACGCATCCCGCCTGCCTCGAGCATCTAACACCCGCTGGCCACCCCGAACGGCCGGATCGGTTGCGCGCCGTCGATCGCGCGCTGGAAGCCGAGCGCTTTCATTTCCTGGTGAGGGAACTCGCGCCGGCAGCTGATCTCGAAACCATCGCGTTGTGCCATTCGCCGGATTTCATCGAACAGATCCGTGACGCCACGCCTCGAGACGGGATCGTTCACCTCGACGCGGATACATCAATGTCGCCGGGCTCGTTCGAGGCGGCGTTGCGCGCCGCCGGCGCTGCGGTCATGGCGACCGATCAGGTCATGACCGGCACGACCACAAACGCATTCTGCGCCGTGCGGCCGCCGGGCCACCACGCCGAAACCGCGCGGCCGATGGGGTTCTGCCTTTTCAACAGCGCGGCCATCGCCGCACGCCACGCCCAGCGCAAGCATGGTGCCGGGCATGTGGCGATCGTCGATTTCGACGTCCACCATGGCAACGGCAGTCAGGAAATCTTCTGGTCGGACGCCAGCGTGATGTACTGCTCGACCCACGAAATGCCGCTCTACCCCGGCACCGGCGCGCGCACCGAGCGTGGCGAGCACGACACTATCGTCAACGCCCCGCTGCGCGCCGGCGACGCCGGCCGCGAATTCCGCGAAGCATTCGATAGCGTTATCTTGCCGCGGCTGCGGAACTTCGCGCCGGAACTGATCATCATTTCGGCTGGTTTCGACGCGCATACGCGCGACCCGCTGGCGAACCTGAATCTCGTGGAACAAGATTTTGCCTGGGTCACCCGCAAGATCGTTGACCTCGCCGGCACCACCGCCGACGGTCGCATCGTCTCGCTGCTCGAAGGCGGCTACGACTTGCAGGGCCTTGCCCGCTCGGTCGAAGCCCATGTTTCCGCCCTCATGGGAGGTTAGGGGCCATCGGCTGGTTGATGTTACTATTATATAGTCTGGCCGGGTGATGCTGATCGAATGAAAGGTCTGCACCTTACCGCACGCATACTCTGGAATCTGATCCACCCGTATTGAATCGGGTAGCCTCATTTACATCTTGGAATAGGGTGTGATCTCATCCGAAAAGTCTGCAACTTTTCGGGATCACACCCTAGAATTACCCTCGAATCGACCTAACCAGGATTTTGCCGTGGCTGAAAATCTGCATGCCGATGTCAAGCGCCTGCCGTTCGAGAAGGCGCTCGAGGAGTTGGAATCGATCGTCACGCGCCTCGAGGGAGGCAAGGTGCCGCTGGAAGAATCGGTTGCGATCTACGAACGCGGCGAAGCGCTCAAGCGCCGGTGCGAGGACCTCTTGCGACAAGCCGAGGCGCGGGTTGAAAAGATCACGCTCGATGCCCAGGGAAAGCCCAAAGGCTCCGAGCCGCTCGATGTCGGCTAGTTCCTTGTTACGCCGACACGATTAAGTTCGCCTGTCCTGCTCGGCGATGACGCATCAATAGATTCCCGGAATGATCCGCTTCGTGCGTGCCCGATAGGCGCGGTATTCATCGCCGAACGCTTCAACCATCATCGCTTCCTCGCGCCCGATCCGGAACGCGAACAGGATTCCAAAGCCGATGAGGCCGGCCAAGCCGGCGACCCAGTTCGGCAGCAGCAGGGCTTGCGCCAGGGCCCAGAGCCAAAATGCCGCGTACATCGGATGACGCACGTATCGATAGACTCCATCCGTGACGAGCGTGTGTGCCTCGCGCACTTCCAGGGTCACGGACCACGACCGCCCAAGGGTGCGATGCGTGAAAAAAAACAAAATCAAGGCGAGCAGAAAGACCAGCGCGCCTAGCCATCCGAGCGCCGCGTGGAACGGGTAGTTCGCAAAACGCGGCCCGTCCGTAACGACGTAAATAAGCGGTGCTATGCCCAGCCCACACAACGAAATCGCCAGCAGAATGCGCTCGCGCGTTGTGTCCGGACGCTGCGTGACCGGCGTTTTGCGGGCGCGGCGCTGATGTGGATAGCGGATCACGAACCAGGCGATGCAACCCGCCGCCCAGATCCATTTGGCGACCAGCGGCGTCACCGCCCTCCCCCGTGCGGCGACGCCGCGCCCGGACTTTGACGACTCGCCGCCGCCCGGTAGCGACCGTCGGCATCGAGAACGCCGGCCGCGCCGTCGGGCAATGCCGTCAGCTCCGCCAGCGAGGCCGGCCCGCATACCGACAGGAAAAAGTCGTAGGGTGCCCGCGTCTCATTGGCGAAAACGAATTGATAGTGCATGCGCATGAATCGCCAGCGCAGCCGCGCATAGGTTTCGGGCTCCAGCATGTTCTTGATGGCGACGAGGCGAAGCTGCGGCCGGACGCCGGGCGCGCTGCGGTCGCAACGGCGCAGAGAAACGGGATCGAACTTGAAAAAGCTGATCGGATCGCGGCGCGCCTGGAATTCGGTCCACACGACATCGGGCAAATTCGCGACTTGATGCGCGGCCTCGCGCAACGCGGTAGCCGCCGGATGCAGCGCTACTTTCGGAATGGTCGAGCCAATCGTCATCAGCGCGATTGCCGGTCCGTGGCGCGCCAATTCGGCGTCGCGATTGAGCGCCCGCGCGATCATGTCGATGGCGATCGTGGCGCCGAGACTGTGACCGACGATCAAGATCTCGTCGACATCGGCGCGGCGCGCGCAGTCGCCCAATCGCTCGGCGAATTGCCCAATCCGCGATGCGATCGCCGGATGGCGCCCGTAAAGATACGCGCGCGCGAAAGTCCAGTCGGCGAGTGCCTGGATCGTGCGCCAGCGCCGGCCCGGCCATTGTATCAGACCCGCAAAGACCAGGGCTGCAACGACGAGAAATACGGCGTTGTCGGAAATGAGGTCCGGGGCCATGCCCGTCGCGGCGACGAGGCCCGCAACAATCGCGATCAACGTGAACAGCACGAGCGTTGCAAACGGAACGAGGAAGAAGATGCCGTATCGCCACGCCGCGCGGAAATATCGATACGCGGTTCCGGTCACCAGGAAATTGAAGAACGTGACGATGCCAGCCGGCACGTGCCAGAGCGCGGCACGCGCGATTTCAGCCTGAATGATGTCCTGCCAATCGCACGGTTCGAAAATCGTCTCGGTCGACCATCCGGAACCGTCGGTGACGATGCGCCAGCGTTCGCCAGCGCCCGCGTCCGCCGGAAGGATGCCAGAAACCGTGCCACCGACGATCCAGGTACGACCGAACTTGCGATATTCGCGAAGGAAGCGGTCGTGATGGCTGCCGGTGTCGATCGGGTCAAAACCGGCGACAAAAAACACATGCCGCTTGCTGATCATCGAAAAAACGTTGCCCCGCGTTGCGTGACCGTTTGCAGCAATCGTACCGGTCCGTCAACGCGCGTCATGCCCGGCGGTGAACCGCGGCCAACCGGCCGTTGTGGTCCCCAGTGGGCGGCGCCGCCAATGTGTTGGCGTCTGGCACCAGATTTCGCGGCAACAGGGCCATGCGAATGGGTTGGCCGCCGCGCGTTTCAGTCACCTGTGCCGCCGCGTCGCACGTAATATCGCGCCGCAAAACCCGGTTAGCGCCCGAAGACCTGCAATTCGCCATTGAATTCTCAAATTTTGCGAGTAAGTCTAGGTACTTGCTCGAACGGCGCAACAGCGCGCATTCGGCAAAAGTGGAATTCGGTTTTGCGTCCGAATGCGCTCTGGCATTAAAGCTGGCAGGTCTTCCGGGCGGCTGATCGATGTCCACTCAGCCTGGAAACGCGTTGCGGCGACCGATCCGGAAATGACAATGACCCAGCATCCGACACCATTGCTCGACACCATTCAGGCCCCGGATGATCTTCGCCGTCTGAATGCGGCGGACCTTCCAAGGCTGGCGGACGAACTGCGACAGGAAACGATTGACGCGGTCGCTCAAACCGGCGGCCACCTCGGCGCCGGCCTCGGCGTCGTCGAACTCACGGTCGCGCTCCACTATATCTTCGACACCCCGCGCGACCGGCTGATCTGGGACGTCGGGCACCAAAGCTATCCCCACAAAATTCTTACCGGCCGACGCGACCGCATTCGAACGCTGCGACAAGGCGGCGGACTGTCCGGGTTCACCAAGCGGGCCGAAAGCGAATTCGATCCGTTCGGCGCGGCCCATGCGTCGACGTCGATTTCGGCCGGTCTCGGCATGGCGGTCGCGCGCGATCTTGCCGAACAGGATCACAGCGTGGTGTGCGTCATCGGCGATGGCGCCATGTCGGCGGGCATGGCCTATGAGGCGATGAACAATGCCGGCGCCCGCAACGAGCGGCTGATCGTCATCCTCAACGACAATGATATGTCGATCGCGCCGCCGGTCGGCGCCATGTCGGCCTATCTGGCGCGGCTCGGCTCCGGCCGCACCTATCTTAAGCTGCGCGATTTCGGCAAGCAGCTCACCAAGCACCTGCCCAAGAGTTGGGATCGCGCCATCACCCGCGCGGTCGAGCATGCGCGCGGCTACGTCACCGGCGGCACGCTATTCGAGGAGCTCGGATTCTATTATGTCGGGCCGATCGACGGACATAATCTCGACCATCTGCTGCCGGTGCTGCGCAACGTGCGCGATGCCAAGCAGGGGCCGATCCTGCTCCATGTCGTCACGCAAAAGGGCAAGGGCTATCCGCCCGCTGAAACCTCTGCCGACAAATACCACGGCGTCGTCAAGTTCGATGTCGCGACCGGTGCGCAGGCGAAATCAAGCGCAGGAGCGCCGAGCTATACCAAGGTATTCGCGCAGAGCCTGATCAAGGAGGCGGAACGCGACGAAAAGATCGTTGCCGTCAACGCCGCCATGCCGGCGGGAACCGGGCTCGACCTGTTCGCGGAAAAATTCCCGCAGCGCTGTTTCGACGTCGGGATCGCCGAGCAGCACGCGGTGACATTCGCAGCCGGACTGGCCGCCGAAGGCTTCAAGCCTTTCGTTGCGATCTATTCGACATTCTTGCAGCGCGCCTATGACCAGGTCGTGCACGACGTTGCCGTTCAGCGCCTGCCCGTACGATTTGCGATTGATCGCGCGGGTCTCGTCGGCGCGGACGGGCCGACGCACGCAGGCTCGTTCGACATCGCCTACCTCGGCTGCCTTCCGCAATTCGTATTGATGGCCGCCGGCGACGAATCCGACCTGGTGCACATGGTCGCGACCGCCGCCGCGATCGACGATCGCCCGTCCGCCTTCCGCTATCCGCGCGGAGAAGGTCTCGGCATACCGCTGCCGTCCCAAGGCCAGCCGCTGGAAATCGGCAAGGGCAGGATCTTGCGCGAAGGCCACAAGATCGCGCTGTTGTCATATGGCGCGCGGCTCGGCGAATGCCTGAAGGCCGCGGACGAACTCGCCGCTCTGGGTCTGCCGGCAACGGTCGCCGACGCGCGCTTCGCCAAACCGCTCGATACCGAGCTTGTGCAACGCCTCGCCCGCGAGCACGAGGTGCTCATCACGATCGAGGAGGGCTCAATCGGGGGCTTCGGCTCCTACGTCCTGCGGGCGCTCGAAGACGCAGGTCTGCTCGATCGCGGCCTCAAGATTCGTACCATGACCCTGCCGGATGTTTTCATCGACCATGACACGCCGTCCGCGATGTACGTCAAGGCCGGCCTCGACGCGCGCGCGATCGTGGCGAAAGCCTTCGAGGCGCTCGGTAGGGACATGGCTGAGGCGGTGAAGCTGGCATGAATGCGGCGCTGTCGCCCGCGCTGGCGTTTTTCCTGTTTGTCGCGATCTCATTCATCGTGTTGCGGTTTGGGCTCAACAGCTTCGCGCGCTACAACCGCGCCGCCTATGCGGCGCCGGCTTTCATTCTGTTCGGCGCGGCGTCGGGCGCGCTGTTCTACAAATTTGCTTTGCACCAATATTTCATCTGGCATCTCATCCTGTTCGCGCTCGTTATAGTGAGCTGGCACGCCAAGAGCCGCGTCGACGACAAGAAACTGATCGAGATCGCGCAGGCCGGCGTGCGCCCGGCGAACCCGTCGGCGTCGGAGCTTGTTCAAAGCTACGCGCTGACGCGCCGGCTGCTCGGCTTCGGCCTCGTGTCCTATCTCGCTGCGTTCAGCACAGCGTATTATTATCTCGTTACCCGCGGCTGAGGACGCCTCGGCTTTACTGCGTGAAAAACCAAGACCCATGACGACCCGCCGGCGACTCGATCTATTGCTTGTTGAGCGGGGTTTGATTGATACGCGCGCCGGCGCGCAGGCGGCGATTGCCGCCGGTCGCGTGACGGTCGATGGTGTTGTCGCCGTCAAACCGTCGGCGGCGACAAGATCCGACGCGGTGCTGCACGCCGCGCCGGCGCATCCTTACGTGTCGCGTGGCGGCATCAAGCTGGCCGCCGCGCTTGACCGGGCCGAGATTGCCGTTGCGGGCCGCGTCTGCCTCGACGTTGGCGCGTCGACAGGAGGCTTCACCGACGTGCTTAGCTCCCGCGGCGCGGCCCGCGTCTATGCCGTGGATGTCGGCCGCGGCCAGCTGCACAAGAGCTTGCGCGGCCGCGCGGACGTGATTTCGTTCGAAGGCGCCGATATTCGATCGGTGGACACCGCGTGCTTCGATATCCGTCCCAACCTCGTGACGATCGACGTCAGTTTCATCTCGCTTGAACTCGTTCTGCCCGCGGCAATCGCAATCGCGGCTCACCCGAGCGACATTATCGCCCTCATCAAGCCGCAATTTGAGCTGACCCGGCGCGATCTCAAGAAGGGCATTGTGCGCGACCCGCAACGCCAGGCCACTGCGTGCGACACGGTCTCCGCCTTTTTGAAAGGCGCGGGATGCGAGGTCATTTCCGTATTTCCATCGCCGATCGCGGGCGGCGACGGCAACGTTGAGTTTTTTGTTATCGCGCGTTGTCGATAGACGTTTTTGCCCGCCACGACTTTCGCTATGGTGCGGCCATGACTGAACAGCTCGCGATTTCCTCGCTCGGCGGCCGCGGCGACGGGGTCACCCAAGGACCCGAGGGCCCGATCTACGTGCCCTACGCGCTCCCGGGAGAAATCGTCGACGTCGACGGTTGGTCCGGCCATCCCGATCGCCGTCATCTCCTGCGAGTCGAACGCGCCAGCCCGGAACGGATCGGGCCGATCTGCCCGCATTTCGGGACTTGCGGCGGCTGCGCGCTTCAGCATCTGGCCACAGCCCATTACCGGGAATGGAAGCGCGCACTCGTCGTTGCCGCGCTCGAGCACGTCGGGCTATCCGCGCCGGTCGACGCCCTTATCGACGCGCACGGCGACGGCCGACGGCGGGCGACGCTGCACGCAAGGCGCGCGACGCACGATGTCCTCAGCGTCGGATTCGCAGCGGCGCGCGCGCATCACATCGTCGCGATCGACCGCTGCCCGATCCTTGCGCCGTCGATGAACGGCGCCATCGCCGCGGCCTGGACCATCGCCCAGGCGCTCGAACCATTGTCCAAGCCGCTCGACATCCAGGTCACCGCGACCGACGGCGGCCTCGACATTGACGTTCGCGGCTCGGGCCCTTTGACGCCTCAGATTACCATGGCGTTGGCGCGCGCCGCCGAGCTGCATCGTCTCGCCAGGGTGACGCGCCACGGCGACATCGTTGTCCGGCGCGCGGCTCCGGCGATCACGATCGGTCGCGCAATTGTCGAGCTGCCGCCGGGATCGTTCCTGCAAGCCACGACCGAAGGCGAAGCCGCGCTGGCGCGCGCGGTTGTGGTGCATCTTGGCGGCACGAAAAACGTCATCGACCTGTTCTGCGGGGTCGGCCCGTTCGCATTGCGGATCGCCGAGTTTGCGCGCGTGACCGCCGCGGACGGCGACGAAGACGCCGTTAACGCGCTCGTTCGCGCGGCGGCTTTGACCAAGGGACTCAAGCCCGTAGCCGCGCAACGGCGCGATTTGTTTCGCAGGCCCTACGTGGCTCAGGAATTACGGGGCGATGCGGTCGTTTTCGATCCGCCGCGCCAGGGCGCCGAAGCGCAAGCCCGTGAAATCGCGAAAAGCACCGTGCCGGTCGTGGTGGCGGTGTCGTGCAATCCGGCGACGTTTGCCCGCGATGCCAAAATTCTGTGTGACGGGGGCTATCGGCTGACGCAGGTCACGCCGATCGATCAATTCCGATATTCCTTCCACGTCGAGATTGTTGCCAGATTTTCGCGTTAAAATTCGCGTCGTCTGCAGCCGCAATCCGTGTCAATTCGGGTCGCCGCCGCCTCCCCAGCGGTATTGCCACATACGTTCGCCGATCATGCACGAAATGCGCGGCGCGTCGGCTGAGGCCGGCACGACCCGTGCAGCGGGCGTGCGCATGGCGACCTCCTGAATGAGTTTCGTACGCGTCGCTTCCTTGAATTTTTCGCGCTCTCGAATCGGAACCACGAACGATCCCGGTCCGCCGATGACGCAGTCCTCGTAATAGACATCGAGATTTTCAAGATCCATCGACGACATGATCGGCCGCTTGAGCATGATCGGCAGGCCGTTGATGGTGATGCCTTGCTCGATGAGCTGATCGCGCGTGATAGCGACCGGAGGCCCCTGGTTGTTGGCGCCGTCGCCTGAGACGTCGACCACGCGCCGGATGCCGCGATGGCGCGAAGTATCCAGGACTTTCGTCGCGTACTGAAGCGCGCCCGAAATCGAGGTGCGATACGCGCGGCGGTAGGGCGCCGACGCGATCTCGTCGGCGACGGCTTTGGCGGTGCCGGCGCCATCGATGATGCGCCACGGCACGATGGTCTGTTGATCGGAGGCGCCCGCCCATTCGAAGTAGGTCACGGCGATCCGCCCGTGCATACCCTGCCGCACCGCGTTCACAAATTCCGCCGACGTTAGCCCGAGAATGTAGCCTTCGCGCTGCAAAGCCTGCTCGTCGGGATCCATCGAATACGAGACGTCGACGGCCAGCACGAGCTCGACGTCGACGTCGGTCTGTGAATATTTGTTCGGCAAGTCGGCAATGCGCGGCGCTGCACGGCCGACGCCCCATATGGTAGGGGCAGCGATCGCGACCAGGATCAGAGTTGCAACAAGCGGCTTGCCAAACATGCCGACTCTCTTGTTGAGCCGGTATCATGTTGCCATGAATCGTGCCGGCGTGGAAGCGCTTGGTCTTTCGGCCGCCTACCACTTGGCGGCTCCGCCCAAATGCTAGATTCGCAGCGCCTCCTCGGCCGCGGTGTAGCGTTGCGCCAGCGCCTCGGCGACGGCGCGGTGGGTAATGCGGCCGTCGTGGACATTGAGACCGTGGCGCAAATGGACGTCGTCCGCCATCGCGCGCCGCAGCCCCTTGTCCGCGAGCGCGATCACGAATGGAACGGTCATATTGCTCAACGCAAATGTCGACGTGCGCGCGACCGCCCCCGGCATGTTGGTCACGCAGTAGTGAACAACGTCGTCCACGATATAAGTCGGATGGGAATGGGTCGTCGGGCGCGAAGTTTCCGCGCACCCGCCCTGGTCGATTGAGATATCGACAATCACGGCGCCGGGCTTCATGGCTTTGACGGTTTCGGCGCTGATCAATTTCGGCGCGGCGCCACCGGGGATCAGCACGGTTGCGATCACGAGATCGGCGCGTCGGCACAGCGTCTCAATCACATCGCGCGTTGAGAACAGCGTGCGCACGCGGCCCCCTAATTGCGCCGATATCCGCCGCAGCGCCTCCGGATTTCGATCAACGACGGAAACATCGGCGCCCATCCCCGCGGTGATCGTGGCGGCGTTGGTGCCGGCAACGCCGCCGCCCAGGATGACGACGCTTGCCGGCGGCACGCCGGGCACGCCGGCCAGCAATACGCCGCGGCCGCCGTTCTCCTTCTCGAGGCAATGCGCGCCGACATGCGGCGCCATGCGGCCGGCGACTTCCGACATCGGCGTCAGCAGCGGCAGCGTGCCTTGCGCGCTGGTCACCGTCTCATAGGCGATGGCGCTGACCGCGCTGGCCAGCAAGTCCGCGGTCTGCGACGGATCGGGCGCGAGGTGAAGATAGGTGAACAACACCTGCCCGCGCCGCAGCAGCTTGCGCTCCAGCGCCAGCGGCTCCTTGACCTTCACGATCAGCTCGGCCTGCCGATAGACCGGCTCGGCGCTTGCGACGATCTCGGCTCCAGCCGCCTGGTAGTCGGCATCGGCAAGGCCCGCGCCCAACCCCGCACCGGTCTCGACGATGACCCGGTGATTTTTCGCCGTCAACTCGCGCGCCGTCGAGGGCACGAGACCGACGCGATTTTCGTTATCCTTGATTTCCTTCGGAACGCCGACGAGCATCGTCACCCTCACCGCAGCGACCGCGTGATCCCGGGCTGGCGCAAGAATCCTATCGTTCCGTGCCGATCATCCGGACCAAGACTTAATTTCCGAGCGGCTCGACCCCCGTGATCTCGATCCCGAATCCCGCGAGTCCGACATAGTGATGATGGGCGGATGTCAAAAGCCTGATCGAGGTGATGCCAAGATCGCGCAGGATCTGCGCGCCGAGCCCGATTTCCCGCCACTGGCGGCTGCGCGCTTCCTCCGACGGCGTGCCCTCGCGTGGCGGCACGCTCAGCGGCACGCCCGCCGTGCCATCGCGTAGAAATACGACGATACCGCGGCCGGCACGTTCAAAACGCTGCAAGGATTCGTGGATCGGATGGCTCTTGCCAAAGATATCGTTGATCAGATTGGCGCGATGCAGTCGCGTCAGCACATCCTTGCCGTCGCCGAGGCGGCCGTACACACAAGCCAAATGATAGACCGGATCGAATGGCGTGACGTAGGCGTAGCCGCGAAGCGTACCGATCGAGGTCGCAACGGGAAACTCGCCGACGCGCTCCACCAGCTTATCGCGCGACTGCCGGTAGGCAATGAGATCGGCGATCGACACGAACTTGAGTTTGTGGTGCGCGGCAAACTGTTGCACATCGCGACCGCGCATCACCGTACCGTCGTCGTTCATCAGTTCGGCCAATACGCCAACGCTCGGCAGCCCGGCCAGGCGGCACAAGTCGACGCAGGCCTCGGTATGGCCCGAGCGCATCAGCACGCCGCCCTCTTTCGCGATCAGCGGAAACACATGCCCGGGCCGCACGAAATCGACCGGCCCGGTGTTGTGATTGGCGAGCGCCCGTACGGTGTTCGTACGTTCCTCGGCCGAAATGCCGGTAGTCAGCCCATGCCGAAAATCCACCGACACCGTGAATGCTGTGCCGAGCGGAGCGTCATTGGCGGCAACCATGGGATCGAGCCGCACGCGCCGCGCGTCCTCGCCGGCCAGCGGCGCACAAACGATGCCCGAAGTGTGACGGATGATGAACGCCATCTTTTCAGGCGTGCACAACGAGGCCGCGACGAACAGATCGCCCTCGTTTTCGCGGTCGTCGTCGTCCGAAACCACGACCATTTCGCCGCGCGCGAAGCCTTCCACCGCGGCGGCGACGCGCGCGCTCGCCTCAAGCGCGGTTCGCTCGGCGTAACTGTTCATACCGTATCCTATACTGACGCTCTGCCCTCGGCACGTTGTCTATGCGCATAGGGCCATTGAACCAAGCGCTTCTTGCAACGCGCTTTTTTTTGCAAGGCCGGGACACTTCAAATACTATTGAAATATTTCTTGACGGTCGCTTTTATTTCTATAATCATTGAAATATGGATAAATCCGATGTCGTCGCGGCGCTGGCCGCACTCGCCCAGGACAGTCGTCTCGATGTTTATCGCCTCCTGGTGCAGGCAGGGCCCGATGGCTTGCCCGCAGGCCAGGTCGCGTCGCGGCTGAAGCTCGCCCCGAACACCCTGTCATTTCATTTCGACCGATTACGTCAATCCGGTCTTGTGACCGTGGTGCGCCGCGGTCGATCGATGATCTATGCCGCGCGCTTCGACACCATGAACGCGCTCATCGGCTACCTGACCGACAACTGCTGCGCGGGCGCGTCGCAAGGATGTGTCGTGGTTGCCTGCACTCCTGAGAGCAAAGTCGCGCCAATTCTTGAATCGGCGAGGGTACGAACATGAACGCGCGACCCTATAACGTGCTGTTTCTTTGCACCGGAAATTCCGCGCGCTCAATTATCGGCGAGGCGATCCTGAACAAGGTCGGGCAGGGAAAATTCGTAGGCTACAGTGCCGGGAGCCACCCGAAGGGCGAGGTCAATTCAAATACGCTTCGGCTTTTGAAGGACCTCGGCTTCGATACGTCGCGGTTTCGTTCCAAGTCCTGGCAAGAATTCGCAAAGCCGGGCGCGCCCGCGCTCGATTTCGTGTTCACGGTCTGCGACGCCACCGCGGGCGAGACCTGCCCGGTATGGCCGGGCCAGCCGATGACCGCGCATTGGGGCATCCCGGATCCCGCCGCGTCGCAAGGCACGCCGGCCGAGATCGCGCTCGCGTTCAAGGATGCATATCGCATGCTTGGCCAACGCATCGGGATTTTCGCGGCACTGCCGATCGCGGCGCTCGAACGCCTGACCCTGCAGGCCAAGCTGCGCGACATCGGCGCCATGAAAAACGAGATCGCCGACGCTTAGCATTGATCTGGAAAAGTTGCGGACTTATCCGATGAGATCATGCGCAACAAGGATGGGTCAGCAGGTCCAAATAGTTCAACCTGAAACGGCCTTGCTCTGATGCTGCCTTCGCTTGCGCAGCGCAGCGTCGCCGAGACGCTCGGCACCGCGCTGCTTCTCGCGGCTGTGGTCGGTTCGGGAATCATGGCCGAGCGACTTGCCGGCGGCAATGCCGCCATCGCGCTCCTGTGCAACGCGATCGCGACCGGCGCCATGCTGGCCGTGCTCATCCTGATCTTTGGCCCGGTGTCCGGCGCCCACTTTAATCCCGCGATCAGCCTCGCCTTCGCCATGCGCGGTGAATTGGCGTGGCGGGCGGCCGTCGCCTACATCGCCTGTCAGGTCGGCGGCGGCATTATCGGCGTGTGGGCCGCGCACCTGATGTTCGAGCTGCCATTGCTGCAATTATCGACCACGGTGAGGACCGGAATGGGGCAATGGTTCGCCGAAGTCCTCGCGGCCTTCGGCTTGTTGCTGACGATCTTCGGCTGTGTCGCGCGCGCGCCGACGGCGATGCCCTACGCCGTCGGGCTCTACATTACCGCCGCCTACTGGTTCACCGCATCGACATCATTTGCCAATCCGGCCGTCACCATCGCGCGCGCGCTGTCCAACACGTTCGCGGGGATCGCGCCCGCCGGCGTGATCGCATTTATTCTCGCGCAGCTCGCGGGAACGCTGCTGGCGGTAACACTCGGTCGATGGTTGTGGCGTGCGGAGGCGGCGCAAACGTCGGCCGTCACGCCTTAGAACCCGATCAACCCGAGTTGCATCGGATTGCCTTGCTAACATATTGATTTGGGGTGTGATCTTATCCGACCTTGCTTCGCCCGCCGAAGCGGGCTTCGCGAAGGCGGGAAAGTCTGCAACTATTCGGGATCACGCCGTGGGCGGCATGAATGGCCACGGCGCGCTGTCGCCGACCTGCCCGCGATGGCGCAGAAAATGATCGGCGAGAACGCACGCCATCATGGCTTCGCCGACCGGGACCGCGCGAATGCCGACGCAGGGGTCGTGCCGCCCTTTGGTCGAGACCTCGGTTTCCCTGCCGTAGCGATCGACGGTCTTGCGCGGAAGCAGGATCGACGACGTCGGCTTGACGGCAAACCGCGCGACAATCGGCTGGCCGCTCGATATGCCGCCGAGAATTCCGCCGGCGTGGTTGGAGAGAAAGCGCGGCTTGCCGTCGTTGCCCATGCGCATTTCATCGGCGTTGTCTTCGCCCGCGAGCGAGGCCGCCGCAAAACCCGCGCCGATTTCAACCCCCTTGACCGCATTGATGCTCATCAGAGCGGCGGCGATATCGGCGTCGAGCTTGCCGTAGACCGGCGCGCCGAGGCCCGGCGGCACGCCGTCGGCGACGATCTCGATCACCGCGCCGACCGAGGAGCCTTGTTTGCGCACGTCGTCGAGAAAATCTTCGAAGAATTTGGCCTGCTGCGCATCGGGACAGAAGAACGGGTTGTTGCCGATCTCGTTCCAGTCCCAGCGCGCGCGGTCGATCTTGTGCCGCCCCATCTGGATCAGCGCGCCGCGCACCACAACGCGCGGCAAAATCTTGCGAGCAATCGCACCGGCGGCGACGCGCCCCGCGGTTTCGCGCGCCGAGGCGCGACCGCCGCCGCGATAGTCGTGAATTCCATATTTGACGTCGTAGGTGTAGCCGGCGTGGCCCGGCCGATAGACGTCCTTGATCTGCGAATAATCCTTCGAGCGCTGATCGACGTTGTCGATCACCAGCGCGATCGGCGTGCCGGTGGTGACTTCATGTCCGCTTGCTGCGTCGATGAATGTGCCCGAGAGAATGCGCACCGCGTCGGGTTCCTGGCGCTGCGTCGTGAATCGCGATTGCCCCGGGCGGCGGCGATCGAGATCGGCCTGGATATCCGCAGCGGTCAGCGGAATTTTGGGCGGACAACCGTCGACAACGCAGCCGATCGCGGGCCCGTGACTCTCGCCAAAGGTCGTCACCCTGAAGAGATGGCCGAATGTGTTGTGGGACATGACGCGCTCGCCTGGTGTGGTAGCCTGGGCCAAAACAGCGGTCAAATTGACGCCGGCGCTGACGATGTCCGCGCGAACGCATGGCGTTGCGCCGCATTGTCGGGACGGTGCGTTCGCGATTGCGAGATAGGCAAGCGGAAATTTCCGCAACTGCGAACGAAATGTCGCTTAAACCCGCTCGTGCGGCGCTCCAGAACGGCAATTATGAATTTCGGTTAATGTTTACCTGAACGGTCGTTAAGTATCGGATTTCTTTAGGCTTTTTCCACAATTCCGTTGCGTGTGCGGGGCAAATGAGCTACATGTTGTTCATCGGCATAGAGCAACACATCCGATTGGCCGAATATCGGACTCGCTGGAGGATCACATGGCTAAGAAGTCGAAGAAAAAGGCCAAGAAGTAGTTCGCCGCGGCGAATTGCTTCGCAGCTGAAATTTCTATCACCCCAGTTCCCGCAACGTAGCGTCATCGGAGACTACCATGGCGAAGAAGTCGAAGAAGAAGAGCAAGAAGAAGTAATGGCCCGCTGCACGATCTTGTGCAGCAGTTGGTCAGCACATCCAGCGCCACGCTTGCGGAGCGTGGATGGGTTGATAAATCAAAAAAGGGTCGGCCGAGCGCCGGCCCTTTTCATTTCGGCGGATATGTATGTGCACCCGCCGCGGCTTGACTCATTTGCAGACGGACTTGCCACGCTGCCGCTCAGTCGTTGTTAACCGAAATATCCGGCGCGTCGGGATGTTTCATGCCGACGATATGATAGCCGGCGTCGACGTGATGGATCTCGCCGGTGACGCCCCGCGACAGCTCCGATAAGAGATAGACCGCCGTGTCCCCAACCTCGTTGGCGGAAACGCTGCGGCGCAACGGCGCGTTGTACTCGTTCCATTTCAGGATATAGCGGAAATCGCCAATTCCAGAAGACGCGAGCGTCTTGATCGGTCCGGCCGAAATGGCATTGACGCGGATGTTCTTGGAGCCGAGATCGGCCGCCAGATAGCGCACCGAGGCCTCGAGCCCGGCCTTGGCGATGCCCATCACGTTGTAATGCGGCATCCACTTTTCCGCGCCGTAGTAGGTCAACGTCAGCATCGCGCCGCCGTGCGACATGAGCTTTTCGGCGCGCTGGGCGATGGCGGTGAACGAGTAGCAGCTGATCACCATCGTCTTCACGAAATTATCCTGGGTCGTGTCGACGTAGCGGCCGTCAAGCTGATCCTTGTCCGAGTAGGCGATGGCGTGCACGACGAAATCCATCGCGCCCCAGGCCGCGCGCACCGCGTCGAACGCGGCATCGAGCGTCGCCGGCTCGGTGACGTCACACTGTCCGACCACGATGCCGCCGACTTCCGCCGCGAGCGGCTCGACACGTTTGCGCAGGGCGTCGCCTTGATAGGTGAAGGCCAGCTCGGCCCCGTGCGTGCGCAGCGACTTGGCAATGCCCCAGGCGATTGAACGGTTATTGGCGAGCCCCATGATGAGACCGCGCTTGCCGCGCATCAGTCCCGAGGCATCCGCCATGTTGCTCCCCACCCCCCGCGTCCAGCCGGTGGTTGGTCATGGCATAGGGCTTTCGGGCCTTCAAGCGCGGCGGAAGCGAATTTTCCGGTATTTACCAAGGGTTTGGGCTGCGGTTGGAATAGCCTGCGCAATCTGGTGTTCTCAAAACTGAATGCCGCGGGTCGCGCGCGGCACGCCTGCCGCGCGGGAGCGCCATTGCAGCCGGAGCAGCCATTGAGCCAGAGCGTCGCGTGAGCGGCTTCCGCCAAAACGTCCAGGCCGCGATTCCGGCGCTGCGCCGGTATGCGCGCGCGCTCACGCGCGACGCCGAGACCGCCGACGATCTGGTGCAGGACACGCTGGTGCGCGCGCTGCGCTCCGAGCATCTGTTCCATGGCGGTGAGGTGAGAAGCTGGCTCTACACGATCCTGACCAATCTCAACCGCAACCGGCTGCGCTCGCTGGCGCGTCGCCCGCATCTGGTTCCGCTCGGCGATGACGACGCCGCCGAGCTTGTCGGTGCCCAGGGCGGCATGCGCGACATCGAGCGGGCGCTGGCGAGCCTGGTCGAGGATCAGCGCAGCGCGTTGCTGCTGGTCGTGCTCGAGGGCCTCTCGTATCGCGAAATCGCGGAAGTCCAGGGCGTGCCGATCGGTACGGTGATGTCGCGTCTGGCGCGCGCGCGCGCGCATCTCAAATCCTATCTCGACGGCGAGCGGCCGATGCTGCGCCGCATCAAATAAGCAGAGGTCAACAATGATCGACCCCACCTCACCCGTCACCGAAGACGAGTTGCATGCCTATATCGACGGCGAACTTGCCGCCGACCGCCGCGGCGCCATCGAATCCTGGCTCGCCGCGCATCCCGAAGACATGGCACGCGTCGCCGCCTGGCGCGCGCAGATGGAATCGATCCGCGCGCGCTATGGCGCGGTTGCCGACGAGCCCGTGCCCGCGCGCTTCGATCTCGATCGCCTGATCAGCGCCGATCGCCCATGGACGCGCATCGCCGCCGCCGTGGCCGTTGCCGCGTTTATCGGCGGCGGTGGCGTCGGCTGGCTGGCGCACGGCGCGATCACCGGCGCGCCCGGCGTGCCGCCGGACAGTTTCGAGGCGTTCACGACCGATGCGGTCGAAGCCTACAAGCTTTACGTGGTCGAGGTGCGTCATCCGGTCGAAGTCACCGCCGCCGACGCCGATCATCTGGTGCAGTGGTTGTCGAAGCGCGTCGGCTACCAGTTGCGCGCACCCAACCTCGAGCCGATCGGCCTCAAGCTTGTCGGCGGCCGGCTGCTGCCGGGACCGACGGGCGCCGCGGCCTTCTTCATGTACGAGAGCGCATCGGGCGAACGCTACACGCTCTATTGCGGCCGCTCGCACGCGCCGGCAACGGCGTTACGCTACAGCGAAGGCGGACAAGCCAGCACGATCTACTGGGTCAATTCCGAAGTCGCTTATGTCATCAGCGGACACGGCGACCGCAAGCAATTGCAAAACGTTGCGGTCGCGGCCTACGAGCAGCTCGACGAGCGCGCAGCGCACAAGCCAAACGGCGGGTAGCGCCGGCCACGCGCCGCTAAAGTCTGATCCAGCCGAATTGAAGCAACGTGCTTGCATAACATTTTGATTTGGGTGTGATCTTATCCGAAAACCGGTACCCACTTTTCGGGATCACACCCTATTCGATATCCTTGCGCGGATTGTAGGGCTGCTCGTCGCGCCACTTGCGCATCAGGTCATCGAGCGACTTGTCGTCGCCTTCGGGCAGCACGATACGCACGGTCACGAGCAGATCGCCCGCGCCGGACTTGCCTGGCATGCCCTTGCCGCGCAGACGGAACGCGCGCCCGCTCGACGTATGCGCGGGGATCGCCAGCGTCACGGCGCCGTCGAGCGTCGGCACGCGCACCTTGGCGCCCAGCACGGCTTCGTAGAGCGTGACGGGAACTTCGAGGCGCAGATTGTCGCCCTCGCGCTTGAACAATGGATCGGGCGCGACCGTCACCGTGATCAAGGCGTCGCCGGTGCCACCCGGGCCTGGCAGGCCCTGACCGCGCAGGCGGATTTGCTGGCCGTCCACAACGCCCGGCGGGAGCTTGACCTCGACCTCCTTGCCGGTCGGCAGCCGCACGCGCAGCTTGGCCTCGCGCGCGACGTCGGCGAGCGTCACCGTCAGCGTGGCCGCGATGTCCTGGCCGGAAGGCGGCGCGCCGAAATCCGCGTGCTCGAACGGCGATCCAGCGCCGCCGCGGCGGCCTTGCGCCGCGCCGCCGGCAAAGCCGCCGAACATGTCCTTGAGGATTTCCTCAAACCCGCCGCCACCGCCCGGCTGCGCGCCGCGCGCGCCGGCGCGGCCGCCGCCGCGGCGGAGGCCCTGCGGGCCCCAGGTGAAGGTTTCGAAGGCGCCTTCGCGACCGCCGAACCCGCCGCCCGGCTGCGCGCCAAATCCTTCAAAGCCGCGAAATTTTGGCTTGCCTTCGGCGTCGATCTCGCCGGCGTCGAATGACTTACGCTTGGCTTCGTCGCTCAATATCTCATAGGCCGTGTTCAGCTCGGAAAAGCGCTGCGCGGCCTTCGGATCGGTCTTGTTGGCATCCGGATGCAGCTTCTTGGCGAGCTTGCGGTATGCGCTCTTGATCGCGCCCGCATCCGCCGTCCGCTGTAACCCCAGCACTTCATAGGGGTCGCGCATCCCGTTCGCTCCACTTTACGATCTTGCAATGGTGGTTAGTTGACCCAGCATACCGATCAATGTGGGTGCAAATCGCGCGCGTCGCAACGTGGCGCCAGCCGCCATGACCCCAGATTATGGGATTCGGTCAGGGCTTAGGCGTTTTTCCACGGCTTGAGCGTGCGCACCACCCAACTGCCTTGGTGAATACGGCAGGCTTCGCCCTGCAACCAGGATTCGCGCGCCGTAGTGACGAAGCTCGCCAGGAAATCGCGGCACACAAAGCCGTCCTGATGATATTCGGCGGCGACCGGCGTGACCGTGCCGTGCGCGCCGGTCGCGGGATTTTCCCAGGGTGAGCTGGCGTCCTTGCCGCCCTTCGTCAGCATGGCCGTCGCCACGGCGGTTGCAGCCGCGATATCTGCATCGGGAACCGCCATGCCCCCGGTCGGCCGCGCCATCGTCGACGCCGGCATTTTCGAAGCAGGCATTGTCGAAGCCGGAATGATCGTGCCCGTGGTCTCCGCGCTCAGCGCGGTCTTGGGGGCGGCTTCGTCGTCTTTCCCGAACAGGGAACCGAGCTGGTAGGAAAAGCTGCAGCCGCCCGCGGTAAGCCCGCCGAGCGCGAGGATGCACGCCGAAACGACCGCGCGCGCGCTGCGCCGTAGGCGCGACGGACCGCATCGACTATATAAGGTTGCTTGACGTGATTGACGCAACGCCGCCCCGGCCTCTTGGAAGCCCCGATGTCCGATACCGCCCCGATTGAACACCCAGGCTGGTTAACGACTGGTGATTTCACCGAAAGCCCTGAGCCGTTTCGGCTTTTCGCCGCCTGGTTCGAGGAGGCCGTGGCGGGGGAGCCGAAGAATCCCGACGCCATGGCGTTGGCGACGCTCGGCGATGACGGGCTGCCGAACGTGCGCATGGTGCTGTTGAAGGGATTTGACCGGAACGGCTTCATTTTCTATTCCAACCGCGACAGCGCCAAGGGCCGCGAACTCGCCCGCAACGCCAAGGCGGCGCTCACGTTCTACTGGAAATCGCTCGACCGGCAGGTGCGCGTGCGCGGCCTTGTCAACGAAGTCACCGCCGCGGAGGCCGATGCCTATTTCGCGACGCGCCCGCGCGGTGCGCAGATCGGCGCCTGGGCCAGCAAGCAGTCGTCGCCGCTCGAAAGCCGGTTTGCGTTCGAGACCGCGATCGCGAAGGTGACCGCGAAATACCCGCTCGGCAGCGTGCCGCGGCCGCCCTTCTGGATCGGCTACCGCCTCATGCCACTGGCGATCGAGTTCTGGTACGAGCGGCCGTTCCGCCTGCACGATCGTGTCGCCTTTACGCGCGAGGATGCGCGCGCCGCCTGGACCAAGACGAGGCTTTATCCGTAGCGCATGATCCGGCGAAGTGGACACCGGTTCGCCGAAAAGATCATGCGCAGACGCGTTATGTTAGGAAGGTAAGATCATTCACTTTATAAGGTAATCCTGCGCTAGCACCATGCCGACGAGCCCATCCAATCAGCCGCGCCGCACGCTGCTTCTCACCGGAGCCAGCCGCGGCATCGGCCATGCCACGGTGAAGCGCTTTGCCGCCGCCGGCTGGCGCGTCATCACCTGTTCGCGCCATCCGTTTCCCGAAAACTGTCCCTGGGAGGCCGGCCCGGAAGATCACATCCAGGTCGATCTCGCCGACCCCGAGAATACCGACGCCGCCATCGCCGAGATCAAGCAGCGGCTCGACAACGCCGAGCTGCATGCGCTCGTCAACAACGCCGCGATCTCGCCCAAGGCCGAGGGCGGCAAGCGGCTGAGTTCGATCGCCACCACGCGCGATGTCTGGCAGCACGTTTTTCAAGTGAATTTCTTCGCGCCGATCATGCTGGCGCGCGGCTTGATGGAAGAACTCAAGGCCGCCAAGGGTTCGGTGGTCAACGTAACCTCGATCGCCGGCTCGCGCGTGCATCCGTTCGCGGGCGCGGCCTACGCCACCTCGAA